>JAJZCS010000114.1 GCA_021829055.1 Pseudomonadota bacterium | reverse complement strand
CAAAGCATGGAAAAATAGAAACTTTGCCAAAAAACTAAGTAAAACCATGAAGAAAAGCCGATGTATCTCAAAATAGGCCTGATCCGGTCAGACTACGCAGAGGTTCCCTAGGCGCAACTACAGATGTGTGTTACATTTCGGTTCTACGCTCCCAAAAAATATTTGCTTCCATCATAGGGCGTTCTCTACCCCGATTCCGTGAGGATCCGGTTGGGTTTTGCCAGACGGCGCGGGATGGTTTGGCGGCCAATCGGTTGCCGCGCCGTGCGAATGCGTTGGTTCTGCTGGATGACGGCATGAGCTACGCGGCGGTCGCCAGGGTTCTGCTGCTGGACGACGACACGGTCCGGGCCTGGCGTCTGCTGTAGAGAAAGCCGGGGTCGATGGGCTGGCAAGCCTTGGCTACGAAGGCAGCGCGTGCCGGCTGGACGCTGAAATTCGCCAAGGTACGGCCACCGCCGATGGTAAGCCGCAGCCCGACATCGCGATCCCCGGTCCGGTAAAACACGGACAAAATGATGCACCTCAAACGCCTCCTGAAGCATTCGTCGATGTGGTGACTTCAGGACCGGAAATTGTGAAGTCGCCTGTGCCTGAGCCTTCAGTGGCGCTTGATGCACGCATGGCGGTCATTGCACGGGCGGATCTGACCACGATCTGGCTACGCACCATCTACACCCAACGTTGCTGGGTATGGCCCCAGTACAAAAGCTACGAGGACGGTGTCCGCCGACGCATAACATGCCGAACGCCGGTGGTATGCTCGAACACCAAACGAATCTCCATCGCGAGCAGGCGAGGTCACGCCACCGATTCAAGTCCGGCTCGCAAGCGATCCATCGCGACCGTAAGCGTTGATACGCTTTGCGCAAAGCACAAACGCAGGTACCCCTCGCCGGCCGTCCCAAAAGCGATGCCCGGGGCTGCCGCAATCTTGTGCTTCACGGCCAAGTTCCGCGCCAGTTCAAGGCTGTCCTGGATCGCTTCCACCTGGATAAACAGGTAGAACCCCCCCAATGGCAGCCGATATCGCACCCCGCTGAGACCAGTCAAAGCAGCCGCAGTGAAGGCTCGCCCTCTTGCGCAGAAGCTCCTAAAATTGCTAACAAATTCTGTATCGGCCAGTGCTGCTCGTGCTGCTTCCTGCGAAAAAGGAGCAACAGAGGAATGCGTCGCTTCCGTCAGCTCGCCGATTGTGTCTCTGGCGCCTTCAGGCACGACCAGCCATCCAACCCGGAAGCCCGTCATCGCCCAGGTCTTTGACACGGAATTCGCAACCATCACGCGATCCCGCGGACTGGCTATATCAAGCAATGAAGGGGCAGCTTCCGCGCCGTCATAGGTTAGGCGCGAATAGACTTCGTCGGATATCAACCAGACTCTGTGTCGCCGGCACAAGTCAAGGATGGCTGCTATTTCTTCCGCAGTGGCCATCCAGCCCGTCGGATTGTTTGGTGAATTCAGACAAAACGCACGCGCATTTGGCAAGACTGCTTCGAGCTTCTCAAGATTCAGTCGGAATCCACCAGCACCATCAACATCAAGAGCGATACGGGTCACACACGCCCCGCGTGCCAACGCTGCAGCGGCTAAGTTCGGCCATTCCGGCTCATGAATCACCACTCGGTCGCCAGCGCGCAAAACCGATGCAAACGCAACGCTGATCGCGGCCATACCGGAAGCCATGACCAGAATTCGATCCTCCCCGACAGGAAACCGATGTAGCCCCGACAGATAACGGGCTATGTCCTGCCGGAGCGATAGTCGGCCGCGGCTGTCGACGTAGCGCGTATCCAACGCGGTAACGGCATCAATTAACGCCGCACGTGCACGTTCTGGGGGAGGGAAGTCGGATTCCCCGAATGCCAAATTGGCGACGTCAGGATGTTCATAGGCAAGTCGGCCAATATCGCCGATCTTGGATCGAGGAATGCTAATAATATCCTCAGAGATCATCCTGCTTCCCGATGTTAACTACCCCCGCTTCAGTAGCAACAGCATGTAACCTCTGGTCATGAGGGCCGGTCGGAACCCTTGGAACCTCCTGTGCCGCGTAACCACAACCAAGATGGTACGCCCCCGCCAGTTCTGACAACGTGCGATCATAATATCCCGCTCCATAGCCGAGTCGGTTGCCGGCACGGTCAAAAGCTAAAAGGGGCACAAGAATGAAGTCCGGCTGCAGAATCGGCCCCGTCGGATGCCATGTACCAAAACGGCCCGCCACAAGCTCGTCACCCGGCTGCCAAGCCCGAAAAATAAGTGCTTCTCCCGGGGAGAGAGTCTCCGGCAGAGCGAGAGGATGGCCACGTACGTGCAGCGTCTCCAACAGAACGCGGACATCGATTTCATTATCGATCGGCCAAAATCCACCGATCACCGCAGATGGCGGTGGGGGTTGGTTAGCCAGCAGGGTCGCGGCCAGACGTTTACCGGCATCGGGATGTACCATTGCGGCACGCCGAGCGCGACAAGTGGTTCGAAACGCTGATTTAACAGCACGGAGCTCGAGTTGCACATCCGCCTCACGCATCCGATTGCTCTACACCGCGATCACGCCACAAGCGGTGCACGCAAGGCCGCTGCTCGTGCCCACGCTTCAGCAAGATCTTCATCAAATAACTCTGTTAGTCTTTTCATCATCGTTCCACCCAAGTCCTCCGCGTCAACAATGGTGACTGCGCGACGGTAATAGCGTGTAACGTCGTGACTAATACCGATCGCCGTCAATTCGACAACGTTGTGTTCCTCGATATCGAGGATGACATCACGAAGGTTTTTTTCCAAGTAGTTCCCAGGATTAACAGATAACGTGCTGTCATCAACGGGCGCGCCGTCGGAAATCACCATCAGAATACGCCGGCGCTCGGGCCGCGCAAGAAGCCGTCGATATGCCCAGGCCAGAGCCTCGCCATCGATATTTTCCTTTAGCAAACCTTCCCGAAGCATAAGACCGAGATTACGACGCGTCCGGCGCCAAGGGGCATCGGCTGGTTTGTAGATAATGTGACGCAGATCGTTAAGCCTGCCAGGCTCCTGAGGCTTGCCATCACTCACCCATTTTTCCCTGCTTTGTCCCCCTTTCCAAGCTCGGGTCGTGAACCCGAGGATCTCCACCTTCACCGCACAGCGCTCGAGCGTACGCGCTAAAATATCACCACACATTGCGGCGACAGCGATCGGCCTGCCACGCATCGACCCCGAATTATCGATGAGTAACGTTACCACAGTATCACGGAATTCCGCGTCACGCTCACGTTTAAACGAAAGAGGCAATAACGGGTTAACAACAATGCGCGCTAGTCTGCCCACATCGAGTAATCCCTCCTCGAGATCAAAATCCCACGCGCGCTGCTGTTGTGCAAGCAACCGACGCTGCAGGCGATTCGCGAGTTTCGAGACGACGCCCTGCAAATGCTGCAACTGCTGATCAAGCATCTGCCGCAGTCGGTTTAACTCGTCGGGATCGCACAGTTGATTGGCCTCAACCTCCTCGTCAAAAGCACGTGTAAATGGATGGTAGCTGGCATGGCTATTACTCCCCTGCGATTTGTGGTTCTGTTGGGGGCCGGCCGGCGATCGATCAGCCGCCCCGGCATTCTCCGCCTCAAGATCTTCATCCGAGGAAGCATGGTCGGCCTCCAGCTCCGCCGTCTCAAGAGCCTCGGGCGGAATCTCATCGCCTGCCTGACTCGTGGCGTTCTCACGGTTGTCGTGGTTGTCGTCGTTGTCCTGCCGCAATGACTGCTCGCGCTGCCCACCTTCCTCTTCAGATTGCTCTGACTGCCCCTCGCCAGATTCGGACTCCGCAAGATTCATTACAGCCAAAAGCTTGCGCGAAGCGCCGGCAAAGCAAACCTGATCAGCGCGTGCCGCGGCTAATTCATCAAGCGCTTCCAAAGCAGACTGGGACATCGACCGACGCCACAAGCCGATCATATGCCACGCCGTCTCGGGCACGGATTCTGGATCCATCCGCTCGCGAACAAGGAGCGCCAACGCCTGAGACACCGGCAACTGGTCGCGCCGAGTCATTTGATCAAGCCCCTCTGCCTCAAATTCGACGCCAAGTTTGTGGCGCAAGTTGGCCGCGACACCTTCCATGTGTGCGGCACCCACGATCTCGACCCGAGCTTGCTCGAGCGCGTCGTAGGCATCACGGGCCTCCTGCGTCAGTGGTGCACGGGCAGCATGGATGCTCTCATCGTGATAACGCAGACGCAGCGCGATCGCATCAGCGAGGCCGCGCATCCGCGCAACCTCTGCAGCTGGCAGTACCCGTGTAGGCGTCGGAAGGCGGACATGCTTGCCAGAAAGTCCTGCCGCACCAGGTTGATAGGCGACCTCGACATCTTCACTTCCAGCGATAGCCCGCACTGTTCCTGCAGTCGCCCGCTTGAAAATATCGATGCGAGCCTGTTCGCTAGTCATGAGTCACCGTGTCAGGATTTGCGCGGCTGAACACCGGTTTCCAATTCCTCGTTGAAGCACCGCTGATAATATTCAGCAACGATGGCCCGTTCCGCCTCATCACACTTGTTGAGGAAAGTTAGCCGGAAAGCAAAGCCAAGATCGCCGAAAATCCTCGCATTCTCTGCCCACGTAATTACCGTACGCGGCGACATGACCGTAGAAATGTCCCCATTAATAAAGCCAGAGCGTGTGAGATCTGCTAGAGCGACCATGCTTTCGATTTTTTTCTTCTCCACGAGATTAATCTCGTCAATGCCGAGCTTCGCTATTACTATTCCGACTTCCTGATCATGTGGAAGATAGTTGAGCGTGGCAACGATATTCCAGCGATCCATCTGCCCCTGATTGATCTGCTGCGTGCCGTGGTAAAGACCCGTGGTATCGCCGAGGCCCACCGTATTTGCCGTTGCAAACAAGCGGAACGCCGGGTGCGGTCGGATGACGCGGTTTTGGTCGAGCAGCGTCAGCCTGCCCTCGACCTCGAGAACCCGCTGAATGACAAACATCACATCCGGCCTGCCGGCGTCATATTCATCGAATACGAGCGCGCATGGATGCTGTAGAGCCCACGGCAACAGCCCCTCGCGGAATTCGGTAACTTGCTTACCTTCCTTCAGCACGATGGCGTCCTTGCCTATCAGATCGATCCGGCTGATATGGGAATCAAGATTCACTCGGATACACGGCCAGTTAAGACGTGCCGCCACCTGCTCAATATGGGTCGACTTGCCAGTACCATGGTACCCTTGGATCATGACCCGCCTGTTGAGAGCAAAACCAGCTAAAACGGCGAGCGTAGTCTCGCGATCGAAGCGATATGTCTTATCGATGTCTGGTACATGCTCCGTGCGCTCCGAAAAGGCAGGAATCTCGAACGCGCAGTCGAAGCCGAACAAATCATGTGCCTGCAGCCGCAGGTCCGGCATGTTGATTGTCGACGTCGGCACACCGCGAGACTCGGCTAATGCGGCTATATTGGTCATGGTAGGGGTATCCTCCAGTTCGGGCAATTTAGACTACAATGATTGCCCTGTTCCGCAAGAAAGACTTCACGACGCGTTACCTGATGCAGAAACGTGTGAGCCGACAACTGGTTCGCTGGGCAAGGCTCGGCGTAAAGTCGCGTACGCGTGATTAATTGTCTTCAACCGCTCTTCAGAACTCTTATCGCCACCATTTGCATCAGGATGGTGACGCTTGGCCAGCTCCTTGTAACGTGACCGGACTTCTGAGCGGCTGACCGGCCAGTCAAGTCCCAGAATACCGAGAGCCTCGCGCAGCTGCGGTGGCACGCGTTGCTCCACATGCGAGGCACGACCGCGCTGAACGCCGGCGAACGCCGCTAACTCTGCCTCCAAAACGTCCGACATGACACCACTGCGCCCAAGTGGCCATGTTGGCCGCTGCCAGCCGACATCGGCTCGCAGATTGGCCTCAATTTCTCCAGGACTCATACCTTTATAGAAATCCCAAGCGGAATTATAAGCGCGCACATGGTCGAGGCAAAACCAAAAATACTCACGGAGATTTTCCCGAGATTTTGGCGCACGGTACTCACCAGCGTGAGTGCAGCCGGGAACCTCGCAATCCTGACCAGGTGCATCAGGATCGGGCGCAAAGGCACGTACACGGCGGGTCGACCGGATCATAGCAATACTCGCATCATACCCATTAATTTGTCCTTTGCCGCTGACTTGGCAACCTCGCTCCAGCGATGCACAGTATTGCGATGAGCACCGACATATCTTCACGCACTGACCGGATCCGCAATATCCTGCTCCATCGTTTTACCCCGACTGTCCTTGATCTGCGCGACGACAGCGCGCGCCACGCCGGCCATATAACACGCATGGAGAAGTCAGGGCATGCACCAGGTACAGGTGAAACGCACTACAAGCTCAAGATGGTTTCGCCTGTATTCACTGGAATGAACCGAGTTGCTCGGTCGCGCACCGTACACCAGGCACTGCATGAGGAATTCGCGAGCGGTCTACACGCTCTCGCCCTGGACCTCAAATCTCCTGATGAGGTCTGAGCAATTTTTAAAAACCCCTTACTGCAGATCGGAA
>JAJZCS010000113.1 GCA_021829055.1 Pseudomonadota bacterium | reverse complement strand
TTGGAACAGTAACCTACCTTGTTACGATGCACGCCGCCGATAAGGGGCTTAATCCATACTCGCTGAATATCCTCAAAGCGATTGACCCGATTGTTTATTTACCCTTCGTATATCCACCCAACATTGTATGGCTCTTCAGAGATATCCTTGCGGGGTCCTATGAAATAGTGCTGCGCATCTATCTGGTTGGTCTCATTATCGCATTTGTGGCCATCTACTCGTTGCAAAGCAGGTTACTGTTCCAACGGTCTGAGCGATGGATTGTCGCGGTAGCCCCTCTTGCAACATTGGGACGTGTCACGTTCAAGGCGTTTCTTACTGGCAATGTCGCGATACTCCTCTATGGCGGCCTTGCCTTTGGCCTATGGGCGTTGGTCCGAGGCCGAGCCCTATATTTTTACGGCGCCGTCCTTGTCACCAGTCAATTCAAATTCTTTTTTCTGAGCTTTTTGCTGGTGCCGCTCGTTCTTGCACCAACGGACACTTTTTGGCCGGCCAGCATGGTGGTTGCAATTTATGCGGTTGATACACTGGCCATACGCTGGGCGAACCCAAGCCTGTTCGCGAGTTTTCTATCTTCCGCGAGTACCGAGTTTGCGCATGAATTCCACGATGAGCACAACGGCCTTTTCGGCCTTGCGACCTATTTCACCGGTGATGTGTTCGGGATTTCAGACATCGCGACTTCAGCCGTCCCTATTGCCGCTGCTTTTTATGGCATGTTGGTTGGCACGATCGTGCTAACCGTTAGGCGCTGTGTGGCACAATACCGGGTTGCGCATACCTTGCCGCTACCACCAGAGGTGTTGGCCTATCTGTGGTTGTCTGCAGCACTGTGTTTCCCGCGGCTGGGAACCTACGACCTGCCTACCCTGATTCTTCCTGTTGCATGTCTGATCAACCGCGTCGTGTGGACGCCCCCTGGCACACTGGTTGTATCCAGCCTTATTATAAGTGTGCTGGTCGGACTATGTTTTTTAATCCCTGGGCATTTCTTTTCGGTCTATGTCAGAAATGATCCACCTTACTTTCTGCTCATCATGTTTTGGACGATTGCAAGCTACCATATGCAGTCTAAGTATCATTTAGGTGAGAGTTTGCCATAGGCGCTATTTGGGAAGACGGCCGCGTGCTAGCGCCCGCGTCTGGCAATTGCGCGTTATTACGGCTTGGGTAAAAAAGTTTTTACCCAATGTTGGCCTGACGGGTACGGGATTTTGGGAGGTTCCACAATTTTGACGAGGCGATTTCCCAAAATCCCACATCTGCCCGGCATAACATGCCTGGCACGTCAACCCATCCACGGCCAACCCCAGCATGACGGCATGGACCGAGCGGCGGCCCCGTTCGAGCGACTGCGGGTAGAGCGGGCTCCCCATCGTGCCCAGCGGTTTTGGGCGCCTGCACAGGCACGGTCCCTGGGGGCGTATCGATCCGCTATAGCCCTGGCGCCCCGGGGTGCGCTCGTAGAGGTTGGCGCCAAGAAACCGTTCCCGATCTGCATCGCCAATTGGAGAGTCTTGGCGAACACCGCGGCGATATCCCCTGGGCCATGTTCGCTCAGCTGTTCCGACATCGCCTCAACCACCGTATCCTTCCGCCTGTCCATTCACACGTCGCTATGGTTGTGTCGCAACTCTATGAAATACCAGAATGGGCAGCCCGTCCCGGGGCACGCCCCGGGACGGGCTCATAGCCCTCCGAGCGACCATATTTCAACACGTCAAGTTGCAGTGCCGCATGGCGCAGGGGCCGCAGGGGTACTCACTCCATTTTCCGGGTTACCGTCGCGCCCAACTTCCGCTATTGCGTGCCACCACAGCATGCGCAGGCGCTCGGTGGATCTACCCCTTCCCGCTTTTTGGGAGGTCGTCGGGGGATGTCTGCCGACCCTCCACGGTATTTCGGATCGTCCCCTCTAACCATGCGCCGCTCGCTCAGGTCCCGAACATACTTCAAGCGTAAAACATCCCTTCTCCGCCGCATTGATAGTTGTTCAGTTGGCATCGCAGCTGGTTCATTGCGAGCGGCTGCTTGAGCTAAAGCCGTCAGCCAATCCTGCCCTCGGTAATCTGAAACTTGCAGAGCCTATAGACGAAGTGGTGACTCAGCCTCTGAAGCTCAAAAGTTTTGACCCCAGACTGTGGGGGGCCGGTTGAAACGACACCGCCTCAAGAAGTATTCGAAAATGTACCCCGTTCGCTGAGAGCCCCCAAACCGTTGCCACCGATTCCAACTTACGCCTACACCCAAATTCCCTGTGACTTGGGTCCACGGGCCTTGATTTTCCAGAGGCTAACCATGTTATGGTTACAGAACTATTGGCCAATTGCGCCTTTCGGTGAGGCGGGGTTCCACATTTGAAACATTGAGCGCGCTGTCGTGTAAGGGCTTGGCGCGAAATTTGGCAATGGAAATGTCCCAATGCGATTGTTATCCGGACTTATAGATTTGGCACGGGACTTTTTGAGGCAGGATGGCACGAAACGCGTTCGGCCGTTGAGGCGCACAATTCTGTGCCATAGCGTGCGTCTGGCCCAGGTTCTTACTGCGTCAGCATGTTTTGCCATTCCCGCCGCCGCTCGTAGCGCGAACGGTTTAAACATCGGGGCCGTCGGTCAAATCGTCCCGGAAAGCGGCATCGTGGATGTCATAGGCACGCCTGGTTCGCGCGTGGTCGCCGTCTATGTTCATGTAGGTGAAGTCGTCAAGGCCGGGACGCTGCTGATGAGCACGCAGGGGGTGGCACCCCAAAGCGACATTGCAATGGCAAAGAGCCATCTCGATGTTGCCAAGAAGCTCGCCGTCGAGGAGGTGGCGGCACAAACCGCAGCCGTCCGCCTCGCCGAGTCTGTCGCCGCGCAGGCGAACACCTCGGCGCGCATTTATAAGGCGATGGGAAGTGCTCTTGTTTCGAAAAAGAAGCTCGACCTCCTTGAGGCTGCGGCGACGCAGGCCCGCTTGTCCCTGAATGCCGAGCAGGCCAAATTGCGCGTTACCAGGACAAAAGCGCAAAGCGCGTTGGTGTCCGCACATCGACTTTACGATCTGGCATTGCAGGGTGCCGATTTGCGTGCGCCGATTGAGGGATCGATTTTGCGGATCAATCGGACGGTGGGAACACAGCTTGGAAACGGCGCCGCGTTGGAAATGGGAAATCTCGGTGTCATGTATGTGCAGTGTCAAGTCTACGAAGGTGACATCCTGCACCTGCGCCCAGGCATGCGGGCAACAATCCGGTCTCACGCTCTGGCGGCTCCCCTTCAAGGGCGCGTCGAGGAAGTCAGCCGCATGATAGATCCGCACACCGAAGTCGGGAAGGTACGCATCAGACTCGACAATGCGGCTCCGGCGAACCGTCTCGTTGGTATGGAGGTCAATGTCGCTATTGGCCCATAAGCTTCGATCTTTTATCGAAAGCCTGCCGGCGTCCTTTCTTTTGGGAGTGAGGTTGGCGGCGTCGGATTCCATGGCGTTCGGCGCGGCGGTGACGGGCCTTGCAGTCGGCGTGCTGGTGATGTTCGTGGAGATCGGCTTCCTGATCGCCATTCTGCAAGCGCAGGCCCGCATTGCCACGCTCGTACGCGGCGATCTTATCATCATAAGCGCAGCCCAAACCAGTCTTCATGACTGGCAGCGGTTTGATCGCGTCAGGCTCGCACAGGCTTTGGGCTACAAGCAGGTCGAACAAGCCATCCCCATATACGAAAGCGGCATGCTGCTGAGAAATCCCCCGGCTCGCTCTGTACACCGTGTGATCGCGTTCGCCTTTCCGGCCGATGCGATGCCCCTGGATATCGGCAACCCAACAAAGGTTAAGGAGGCGCTGCAGAAGCCCAATGCCATTCTATTCGATCGGCTGTCACGCCCACTGTTCGGACAAATCTCACCGGGGCACGAAATAAAATTAAACAACCAAACTTATGACGTCGCCGGACTGGTCGATTTCGGGCCCGATATGATTATGGACGGAGCGGTTTTCATGAGCGAGGGGACATGGCTCTCGACTGAACCCGGTGCGCGACCGATCATGGGGGTCATCCGCCTCAAGCCCGGCACAAACATAACGCTCGCCGAACACAAGCTGCGCGCGCTACTGCCGGGCGATGTTACCGTGATGACACCGCATGATGCCTATGTCCGTGAAATCGACTTCACGCTGCGTGCTGCCCCGATCGGCTTCATATTTGGACTGGGCGCGGCGGCGGGCTTGGTGATAGGAGCAATCATTTGCTATCAGACCCTTTATAATCAAATTTTCGATTGCGCCAAGGAGTATGCCACGCTGCGGGTCATGGGCTTTTCAAACTCCTTCTTTCGCCGGGTTATGATCGAGCAGGGTGTCCTGCTGGCACTGGCCAGTCTTGTTGTGGGAGCGATCGGCGCCGTGGCCGCATATTGGCTGCTGGACGATGCAACAGGCATGCCCATCACGCTCGGCATGGACATTTTATTTGTAGTCGGCATTCCGACTGTGGGGGTAGCCGCGTTCGCGGCGGACATGGCCTGCCGGCACATTCTCACTCCTGAGCCCACCGAACTTTACTGATGGTTATGGTAGACGGCACCCGAAGCGCACTTGTATCGCCAGAACTGGCTCCGACTGCAGTCGTACGGGGCGTCAGTTACGCGTATGGCGATGGTGTCAATCGGAAGACCGTTTTGGCGAACGTGGACCTGGTGCTTGAGCCGGGTAGGTTTGTCGTCCTTACCGGCCATTCTGGTGCAGGCAAGACCACGCTGCTTACCTTGATCGGAGCTATCAGAAGCCTTCAAAACGGTCATATAGATGTGCTGGGAATAAGACTCACCACCGGCGCCGAACGGCAGTCCCGCGATCGCCGCCGAAAGATTGGGTTCATTTTCCAGGATCACAATCTTTTCGGTGCCATCAGCGTTTTCCGCACGCTTTGGCTTGCCACCGAGCTGGGAAACATGCCGCTATCACGATCCGAGGCGATGGAAAAGGCGCTTGGCATCCTGACGCGGCTGAACATGGCCGAGCATCTTCACGCCTTTCCGGGCGAGCTATCGACTGGTCAGAAGCAGCGTGTTGCGGTTGCCCGGGCACTTATGAACGACCCAAAATTGATTCTCGGCGATGAACCGACAGCTTCACTGGATCACGCTTCATCGATGCTTGTGGTCAATCTGATCAGGGAACATGTTTTGCGAAACGGTGCAAGCGCACTGATCGTCACCCACGACGAGCGGATTGTCGAATTTGCTGATCATATTATACGTTTAGAAGATGGCCAAATGGTGCAGCACAAATGACTGTGTGGCGGGTGGGGACCCTAATTTGTGCCTTGGCAATGGGAGCTACACCGCTTCTGTTGCCGGCTCAGGCGAAGGCGAAAGGATTGCAGCTCGATGCGGTAATCCAGGCCGCCCTCGGTCGTGGCCAGAAGGTGGGGCACGCTGATATTAAGCTCAAACTGGCCGAAGCGCGGCTTCGCGAAGCGAAAGGTGCGTTCGATTGGCGTACAACGGCGCGCGCGGGATGGACGCGGCTTTATTTTCCTAGGGCCCAGCTTGTTCAAGGCTACGATGTTCTGACCAACACGTCAGAGTCGAGTTCCAATGTCCAGGTGGAAGTGGGAGTAAGCCATCTTTTTCATAATGGCATTCGAATTGAGCCCGGTATCAGCTATTTTCCTGTCGCAAATGCATCACGCGCGCAAACCTTTGGCGCCGTACGTCCGCTTCCCTTCGTTAATCTGCAGATTCCCCTTCTGCATGTTTTCGACGAAGACAATACGGCGGCAGCCAATGAACGCGCAGCCCTCAAGGAGGAGTCAGGTTCGATTTACGAGCTAGCTGCAGCACGGCAGCAGGCCGTTTCCGATGCGGTCCAAACATATTGGCGCTGTATCGCCGCACAGGAAATGACCCAAATATTGGAGACGGAAAAGGCCCGTGCGGACCGCGATATTAAGGCGTTGCGCGCTCAGCAGAAGTCCGGTCAGATCGACATGGCTGCGGTAGAAATTGCCGCAGCCAAGGAAATCCGTCGCGATTCGGAACTCGCCCAGTCCCGCGAGAACGTAGCACAATGCCGTATGTACCTTTCCCTGCTCGTTGGGAGAAAGAAGGCTGCAGAACTGCCAGCGATGTCAGTAGCATTTCCACAAATACAAAACCTCACGTTAACAGCCGGACGGCTGCGTGAGGCGACCCTTAACAAAATTGCGCTCAAAAACAGGCCCGACATCGCAGCCTCCGAACAGGATATCTCGGCCGCAGAAGACCGCGTGGCTTCGGCGAAAGCGGGTCAGGATCCAAAAGTTAATCTGTCTTTGAATCCAGATGGCGCATTTCTCTCGGTTGCCATGAGCATTGAGGGTGATAGGGCCGACGGAGCGGAGGCAGTGGCGGAGGCCGAGGCCGCGGAGGCACGCCTTACTCTTACCGAACTTCGCCAGCAGATTGGTCGCAACGTGACGAGCGTGGTCGTGGCGCTACGCAATTCGTTATCCACGCTTGTAGCGCTGCGCGCTTCCGACCGTGTCATGGCGCGGATAATTCAGGAGTCCCGGCAGGCC
>JAJZCS010000001.1 GCA_021829055.1 Pseudomonadota bacterium | reverse complement strand
ACCTGCTCCGAAAAGCCGCGGAACGCACTGTCGAGGCAACCTGGAGGCGCATCGGCACGCTACTCAACGAGTTCTCCCCCGACGAGTGCGCCAATTACCTCGTTAACTCAGGATATGCGTCAACGTAGAGCCATCGCGCTCTAGACCGGCAGGCGCTGATGAAAGGATGTGCAGAAACGGGCGTGCCGGCGCTGCCGCTATATGAGCAGCTATGTCGTGGCCTCATTCTCGCGTGAGCAGACAGACGACCACGCCATCAGGGATGGAGCTCGATGGCGAATCGGTCGATGCGCCGAACACCACCCCCGCTTTGTTGGAGCTCTGCTCGTCGTCCGGCTTTCGTCTCACTTGGAGGGGGATGTGGCCTGCGTCCGCCGAACGGGCCAATCCATTGCCAAATCTCTTCCTGCCTCTGAGCATTAAATGGCAGAGTAAATTGATGAATGTCCCCACCCGAAAACAGGATGACGAGGGCTGCTTTGGCCTTTGGTTCACTCTCCGGCATACTCACGCGGCTTCAAGCTTGTGCGTGGACGCGGTTTCGCGCCATGGGTTCATGCCGTTGGGGAAGACTGGTACGGGCTCGCCGGTGAGCAAGGCATTGTACCATTGGTCGCCCTTACGGACTGTTGACAGTGCGGGGTAGGGGCGCTGGATTGTTTCGTATTCTGGATAGATGGCGGCGAGCAGGGCGGTGTCGAAGCGGAGCTTGCTGTATGGGCGGGGTTCTGCGGCGACGTGGAAACCGATGCGGCGATAGATTGGGATATGATTCCGCCGCGCGGATACGAACGTGACGTCGGTTTCGAGATACTTGGTCAGGTACTTGGCGATGCGGAACAGGCCGGAGATGATCCTGAGATCCTTGCGGTATTCCGGGAGGCAGACCAGGCGGTTTGCCTCTGCGGCGGTGGCTGGCTGACCCGGCTGCCCGATCTTTGCCAAAAAGTCGGGAATGACGTCGGAAAAAACCTCGAACGTCGGCATCGTGATCCGGCCACGAGCAAGTTGATCAGTGTCGTGCCGACTGACACGTACGGATGCGACAGGAACGTCCTCGTGGTAGAGAACAGTGGTGATCGACATGTCATCCTGATCGTATTCATCCTGGAAAAAACCATCCGGTCGCGGGTCCAAATAACCTTGGGAGACATAACTATCATGACGTACCCGCCATGCGTCATGTAACACTGCACTTGTCAATGCGAGCCGAGCGTTCAACTTTTCTGGGCAGAATGGGGCAACCGTGGCGGCCTGGAGCGCCAACTCGGGTTGTAGGGAGCCGACTGAAGCGTTCACTTGGATCTCCTTTTAGGGTGTAGAAGGCAAAGTATCATAAGCGATACATCTTCCGGTTGTGAAAGGATATTTTTCGTGATAGCCCTCCCTGTGGAGGCCAGTTTGTTCTGGGAGATGCAGCTCGACGGGGCCTCTTCTCATCGGACTCGGCATGGTGCCGCTTGCGTTGTCGGGTGATTGTTTCAGATCCAAATAGCGCAACGCCTCTCAGATCGCATTGTCCGCGACAAGGGTTCAGGCACGAACGGTTGCGATAAAAGCTTCGACCGGGTCGACGGTGACAAATAAGGAAGGAGACGCATCGAAGTGCCTGGGCAGGGTGACCGAACAGAGAAATTTCCACTCCTGCGAAAGCTAGGCCAGCTACTGATAACCAGCCGCGCGATTCCGGAACAATATGTTGATCGCGTCAGGATGAGGCATCTTGACAGTTGGGCTCGCCAAAGTTTTGTTATGGTGCCAGCGGGAGCTCTGGTGGCTCTCGCCTTAGTATTTCAGCATCCTCACGCACTCGAGCATGGGCTGCTCTTGGTTTGCCTAGGAGCGCTCGTATTCGCGTACGGCGCCAACTTGGTCATCGCCCAACGTTGGCTTTCCAGCTTTGATCGACTGGCCACTATGGGGTCGACGCGACGATGGCTTTTCATCGCAAGGCTCACGCTCGGGATTTTCTGGGCGATTTACCTGAACTTGATGATTCGTTCGGGCGCACCTCATGTCGCGACGCTCATTGTCGGAGTTGAGGTGGCGTTGATCGCCAGCACAGTCATCGGCGGTCCCATGACCTATGCCTTCGCTGTATGGTGGCCGCTTACTCTCGGGACTTTTGCATCGGTAGCCTACCATTCGCCGGCCGGCTCTCTACCCATTGTTGTGTGCGTCGTTATTTATGCGCTCTACACGCTCTATTCGATCCTGTCGCTCAACGCACGCATGATTGAGCGTACACTGACCATGATTCGCCTCGAGCATACGAACGAAACAATTCGTATCCTGCTCCGTGATTTCGAGGAAAGCGCCAGTGACTGGCTTTGGGAAACCGATGCCCATTTGTGCCTCAAACACGTGTCGCCCCGCTTCGCGGAGGTAGCCCGCCGACCGTTGGAAGCCATGCAAGGCAAGCTCGTAGATGTGCTGTTTGGTGGTGCCGCTTCAGATTCCGTCGCCAGCCAAGCACGATTTTTGGCGTGCCTTGAGGCGCGGTTACCCATGCGGGACATCGTCGTTCCGGTACAAGTGGGGCCCGAACGGCGGTGGTGGTCACTAACTGGAAAGCCGATTTTTGATGGACCGAACGGGGATTTTTCGGGCTATCGCGGAGTTGGCTCGGATGTGACCGCCAGCCATCAGTCTCGGGAGCACATCGCGTTCCTGGCAACGCACGATATGCTCACAGGACTTGCAAACCGGGTTGAATTCAATGCCGCCGTGGCGACTATGGTTGCTGGTCTGAAGAATTCGGCCGGTGCAGCCCTGCTCAGCCTAGACCTAGACGCATTTAAAGCGGTGAACGACGTCTACGGCCATTCCATGGGCGATCGTGTTTTACGTGCCGTTGCGCATCGAATGCGCGCGACGATCCGCGACCGCGACGTGGTGGCGCGTCTTGGCGGCGACGAATTTTCACTCCTTCTTGACACAGGTGACGAGGCCGAGGTGGCGGCAGTGGCGGAGCGGCTCATTGATCGGGTAGCCCGCCCATTCAAGTTTGACGGCGTAACGATCGAGATCGGAAGCAGCGTCGGAATTGCCATCGCACCGAGGGATGGCGCGACACCGGAAGAATTGTACAAAAATTCCGATACGGCCTTGTATAGAGCAAAAGCGGCGGGACGAGGAACGTGGTGCATTTTCGATCCCCGGCTGGACCGCAATCTGCGGGATGATCCGACGTTGCAGCGTGAGTTGCGGCACGCCGTGGCAAATGGTGGTCTCTTCGTGGAGTTTCAGCCGATCATTGCCCTGCGAAGCCGAAGGATGGTTGGCGGCGAAGCGCTGGTTGGCTGGCATCATCCCGAACGTGGACCAATTCCGCCGGAAATATTTATAGCGATCGCCGAACAGAACGGCTTGATTGGAGCAATTGGAATGTTCGTGCTTAGCGAGGCGGTCGACCTGGTGGGTCGGCTGCCTGACGACTTCCGCGTTTGCGTCAATATCCCCCCAGTGCAGTTGCGTGACGCCAGGTTGGTTCGTGATGTGGCCGGCCTCTTGGATGAGGCCGAGATTGATCCATCAAGGATAGAGTTTGAAATAACCGAGTCGTCAATGCTGGGAAACGATGGGCGGAGCCATGAGAATCTGCGGGCGTTGCGTCTGTTGGGTTGTCGAACGGCACTCGACGATTTCGGGGCAGGTTATTCGTCGTTAGCAACGCTGTATGATATTCCGTTTGACCGGCTCAAGATTGATCGTCGATTTGTCGCTAATCTGGAGTCGGATGCGGCAAACGGCCCCATCGTCCGCGCGATAATCGATCTGGCTCATGCGCTTAATCTCGAGGTTACTGCCGAAGGCGTGAGTAATGACATCCAGGCAGATCTGCTGAATGAATATGGCTGCGACGAGGCGCAGGGACCTGAGTTCTTCGCGTCGCTTCGAAAGGAGCAGATGCTGCAACAGGTGGAAGGGTGCTTCCATAAAACTGGGCTGGCCGAAGCTGATCCTGAACGTGTGTCGGTCCAGGTCCCGCTGGAGGGGGCTTCTGGATCGCCGCTCGACCCACAACAGGGGCTTGAATGAAGCGGGACGTCGTAGCCATCCCGGTGGTGCCCTACGACGGTTCCAGAGTCAGCTTCAATTGCTGCCCCTGCAGTTGCGGAGTATCGAGCCCATCATGACAGGGCAGCGAATTTTGCGATATAAATTGGGAATAACCGGATGAGCACGCCAGCGATAGAGCGCCTTACGCAGATCATCGCTCGTCTCCCTGGACTGGGGCCACGAAGCGCGCGGCGGATCGTGCTCCGGCTGCTTAGTGACAGGGAGCACAGATTGGTGCCATTGATTGCGGCGCTGAAGGACGCAGCGGAGCAGGTGCGGGCTTGCTCAACATGTTTTGCCCTCGACACATCTGACCCTTGCACGATTTGCGCTGATGCGTCTCGGGAACCAATGATTTGCGTTGTTGAATCGGTGGCAGACCTTTGGGCGCTGGAACGTGCAGGAATCTATCATGGGCGCTACCATGTGTTAGGTGGCCTGCTGTCGCCGATTACGGGCCGTGGTCCGGAAACGCTGCGTATCGCGCCGTTGCTGGAACGGCTCGATGGTCGTGTTCGGGAGATTATTCTTGCCCTGCCATCAACCGTTGAGGGGCAGGCCAGTGCACATTATTTGATGGATCGCCTCAAGACCACGGGCATTCGGGTAACTCAGCTGGCCCAAGGTGTGCCGGTCGGTGGTGCGATCGAGATTCTTGACGATGGAACCCTTGCTCTGGCGCTTGCAGCGCGGCGCGATGCTTGACGATCCGCCCGATCGGCTCAGAGGCGGGGCATGACGGAGGCGTAGATTTCTTTCGCGGATCGTATTGGGCCGCATTTTTGTGGACTACACGCGGCACGATACATCTGGCGGGATGTATGGTTCGCAACTTTGCACTGCTTTTTCAAAAATGGGCGATAACTTAGGAAGAGGATGCTTGTGGCAAGCCGATTCGCTCCATTAGAAGGAGTGTCATGAAGAGTATGGCTCCTGATATCCTTGTTGCCCCAAGTCTGCTGGCAGCCGATTTTGGACGCTTGGCTGAAGAAGCAACTGCCGTCGCTGCGGCTGGGGCGGACTGGCTGCATCTTGATATCATGGATGGGCATTTCGTGCCAAATATTAGCTTCGGTCCGTTGGTCCTTCGGGCTTTGCGCGATCGTGTGGGACTTCCCTTTGATGTCCATCTGATGATTACACCGACCGATCCTTATATCGCCGCTTTTGCGGATGCGGGGGCGGATCAGATCATCGTCCACGCGGAAGCGGGGTATCATCTCCATCGCTCGCTACAAGCTGTCCGTACCGCCGGCAAACGGGCAGGGGTCGCGCTTAACCCTGCTACTTCAATCGAGGCGATCGGACATGTCCTTGATCTTATCGACCTTGTTACCGTCATGACAGTCAATCCCGGTTTTGGTGGCCAGAAGTTTCTGGTGAGCCAGCTGGAAAAGATTACGGCACTCCGACGGATGATCGATGCGTCGGGCCGTGTGATACGGATCGAAGTCGATGGGGGGGTTGATGTTGCCACGGCACCCGCTGCAATTGCCGCAGGCGCAGATGTTTTGGTGGCGGGAACTTCTGTGTTTGATTCTCCGGACTACCGTGGGGCAATTGCCGCGCTGCGGGGTTTGTCCGTCGGGGAGATACGTTGATGGTCGGGGCGCGCGAATGGATCTCTCGGCTGACCGGTTTTCGGGGGGCGGCAATTCCTGACGCACCGGCGCTGCCGGTTCGCGACCCGTGGCCGGGTGATCCTGGTCGTGGCGCTCGGATTCTAAAAGGAGAAATTGAATACCTTGGGACGACCCGGGCTCTTTTGCCAGGCGGTTTTGGGTCGACGCAGGGTACGGCACTCATTCATGACTACACCCATGGATTTTCGTGGCTCCGCGATCTGCGTGCGCTTGGATCCGATGCTGCTCGGGTACGCGCCCGAGCCTTGGTCAGCGATTGGATCAACTGTTCGGATGTCCCCAGCCGGGCGATGAGCGCGCCAATTATAGGCGCTCGCGTTGCAAGCTGGCTTGGACATTATGATTTTTTTGCTTCTTCCGCTGAAGATGAGTTTCGGCAAGAACTGATGGCGCGGCTGGTGTACGACGCACGGGCCCTTGCGGCGTTGCTGCCGGTCGAGGCGCGTGACGGCTCGGCATTGACCGCCCTTAAAGGGTTGACCGCAGCTGCTGTCGCGATTCCAGAGCACGCACCGTTTCTTCAACGGGTTTTGCGATTCCTGCCGCCGGAAATCGAGCGCCAGGTTCTTCCGGACGGCGGCCACGTTGAGCGGAGTCCGGCGGCACATCTCGCCTGCTTGCAGGATTTAACCGAAATTCGCGCATTGCTGCAGGCCGGGCGCATTGAGGCGCCAGCGAGCCTGCCCGGCGCGATTGAACGTATGGCCGTGGCACTTCGGGCATTGAGGCACGGCGATGGTGGCCTTGCATTGTTCAATGGATCCCGCGAGGATTGGCCGAACCTGATCGACCTCGTGCTTGGCCAAGCCGGTCGCACTGGCCGTAGCGTCATGACATTGGCGGATACAGGATTTTACAGGTTGGCTGCAGGCAGGAGCGTGCTGCTTGCGGATGCGGGGGCGCCACCGCCTTCGGGTTCCGACCGCTTGGCCCACGCTGGGACATTGTCGTTCGAGTTTTCTGTCGGCCGCGAACGATTGGTCGTCAATTGCGGCGCCGCTCCGGCATCGCCGGGTGACTGGCGAGATGCCTTGCGCGCTACGGCTGCCCATTCCACGCTTGTTATTGCGGACGTCTCGTCGTCAGAGCTAAGGTCGGGCGGGTTGGGTCGTCGGCCCAGCATCGTCGAGGCGCAACGCCAGGAAGCCAATGGTGCTCATTGGCTAGAAATGAGTCACGACGGTTGGCGTCCGGTATTCAACGCGATCCACCGCCGGCGCCTCTACCTTGCAGAAAGCGGCGAGGATTTGCGCGGAGAAGACATTATTGAGTCCGATGAAGGGCAACCCTTTACTCTTCGCTTCCATCTGCATCCTAATGTTACGGCCAGCTTGCAACGTGACGGCGCGGCTGCTTTGCTGCGGCTGCCGGGAGGGCAGGGCTGGCGGTTTCGCGCTGACGGTGCGGCCATCCTGATCGAGGAAAGCGTTTATCTGGGTGGTAATGAACCACGGCGCGGGGAGCAGATCGTTCTGAGCGTGTCGCAGGATGGCCCTCAGCAGATCAAATGGGCCATAACCAAGATGGGCTGACATGAGCCTGCTATGAGGGTTTTTTGGCGCTCCCATCTTGGAGAAGGCCGGGGTGCCAATGACGGCATGGATGGTGAAGTGGCAAGATCCCATACTGGCGAATCGAGGAATCTGGGTCAAATGTCGCGCATCTTGCTAACGGGTGGGGCGGGATTTATTGGTTCGCACACGGCGGTCGTATTGCTGGGACGTGGCTATAAAGTCGTTCTTCTCGACGATTTTTCCAATGCGGATCGGGACGTCCCGGAGCGGATCCAGCGGATCAGCGGCATAGAGATTCCCGTTATTGAAGCGGATATCCGTGACGAACTTGCACTAACCCGGGCTTTTTCTGCCTTTCAGGTCGATGCAGTGATCCACTTTGCTGCGAAAAAGGCAGTCGGGGAAAGCGAGATGGAACCGCTCCTATATCTTGATGTGAATATCGTGGGAACGGTACGTTTGCTGGCCGCGATGCAGCGTGCGGGGGTTTCACGCATCGTGTTTTCATCCTCTGCGGCGGTGTACGGCGAACCTGAGATCTGCCCGATTACGGAGACCGCACCCGCGCATCCGAGCAATGTTTACGGTCGTACGAAGCTGGTGATGGAGGATATGATCACCGATCTGGTCCGCACTGGCGTCATCCAATCGGCGGCAGTGCTGCGGTATTTCAATCCGGTTGGCGCGCATCCCTCTGGGCTGATCGGCGAAGATCCGCGTGGTGTGCCGGCGAACCTTATGCCGTATCTTTGTCAGGTGGCTCGGAGTAGGCGCCCTTTTTTGCGTGTTTTCGGCGATGACTATCCTACGCCTGATGGCTCAGGTATACGCGATTACATTCATGTTATGGACTTAGCTGAGGCCCATGAATTTGCACTCCGGCGCACGCTTGGGCACGGCGGGATTGTCACGGTCAATCTTGGCACTGGAACCGGGTATTCGGTTCTGCAGCTCGTAGCGGCCTTTGAGGCTGCCACGGGCAAAAAAGTGCCGTATTCGATCATGCCCCGGCGTCCCGGTGACGTTGCCGAGTGTTATGCTGATGCGTCCCTAGCCGCAGAATTACTACAGTGGCGAGCCACTCGGGGGATCGAGGATATGTGCCGCGACGCATGGCGATGGGAAAGTAGGAAAGCATTTTAAATTGTGCCTAAGCATCTGGTCTTCTTAATCGGCGAGGATTGGTTCTTCGCTTCGCATCTTCTTTCGCGCGCCCGCGCGGCGCGTGAGGCGGGCTGGCGCGTAACCATATTGACGCGCGTGGGACCGGCGTCGGCTTCGCTGCGGGAGGAGGGGTTTGACGTAATTAGAGTCGATTTCGTTCGGGCTCGGATTAGTCCTTTTTCTGAATTTTTACTGTTTACCGACATTATCAGGCATTATCGCTCGTTACGACCAGACGTGGTCCATCACGTCGCCTTAAAGGCAATCCTCCTCGGGACGTTGGCAGCCGAAATTGCCGGCGTAAGGTCCGTGGTCAACGCTCCGGTGGGGCAGGGGTTCGTGTTCGTGTCCAATACGCTGAAGGCGCGCCTGCTACGCCCTTTCGTGCGGTTAGCGCTCCAAGCCACGATCGGTGCGCGCGGGGCGTTTGCCATTTTTGAGAACTCGGAGGATCGGACGACAGCTGTCACAAGCGGCGCGATTCCGAACGAAAGAGCTATTCTGATCCCGGGAGCGGGTGTCGATCTAGAGCGTTTCCGACCGCACCCGCCTCGGGCCGGCGTCATCAAAGTCGTGCTCGGCGCACGGATGCTGCTCGACAAGGGTGTGCGGGAATTTATCGAGGCTGGAAAAATCCTGCATGAGCGTGGCAGCTTGGCCGATCTGGTCCTTGCCGGGACGCCAGACCCGGAAAACCCTAGTTCGCTGCCGGATAGTGTGCTGAGGGGTGCATTTCCAGTGCGTTGGATTGGCAGGGTCGATGACATGGCCGCGCTATTGCGTTCGGCCCACATTGCTTGCCTGCCATCATATCGGGAGGGATTGCCTTTATTTCTTCTTGAAGCGATGGCTTCAGGTCTACCGGTGGTGGCCACGGATGTCACGGGGTGCCGGGATGCAGTTGTTCGCAACCAGACGGGACTTCTAGTTCCGCCCCGTGATCCCGCGGCTTTGGCCGATGCCCTGGCCGAGCTGATCTCGGACGCCTCGATGCGCGCAAGCTTGGGGGCTGCCGGAAGGGCGCGCGCTGAAGCGTTGTATGGTCAGTCTGTTATTTGCAGAGCCACGCTCGCCGTTTATGAACGGGCCATCGGCGAAGGAGAAAAGTGATGAATCGGGGTCTCTGGGTAGCGCTCGCTCTGGGGTTGTCGGTATTGGGCGTTTCAGCACGGGCCGACACTACAATTGGATCTGTGTCGACGGATTTCCGTCTTATCGGAGCCAACAACAAAGTTGTTGTCGAACGTTTGGATGATCCGAAGATTCCTAATGTTGCGTGCTATGCTAGTTTTGCCAAGACCGGCGGCATCAAAGGCAGTCTCGGCGTGGCCACCGACCCGTCACGTTTTGCCCTGTCGTGCCTTGCAGACGGGCCAGTGAAGATTCCTGCCGGCCTACCGGCAAGGCAGGAGATCGCCTCGATTTCCGCATCGTTCTTGGTCAAGCATTTCAATCTTTTCCGCTTTATCGACCCCGACCACAAGGCTATCGTCTACTTGCTGATCAGCACGAAGATTATTCATGGATCGCCAGCTAATGCCATTTCGGCGGTGCCGGTGACTGGTTCCAATTGAGCAGGGGTTTTTGTTGATGATCGACGTGGTAAACATCAGGCGCGCACTGATATCGGTATCCGACAAGACGGGTTTGGTCGAATTGGGTGTGGCACTGGCAGCAAAGAAAGTGGAAATCCTCTCGACCGGCGGCTCAGCTAGCGCCTTACGTAAGGCCGGCATGAACGTAACGGAAGTGGCGGATTATACAGGATTCCCAGAAATTCTCGATGGACGAGTGAAGACCTTGGCTCCCAAAATTCATGGTGGCCTGCTCGGCCGGCGCGATTTACCCGAGCATCTTACGCAAATGAACCGATATGATATTTCTCCGATTGATCTGTTGGTAGTCAATCTGTATGCGTTCGAAGCTGCGGTTACCCAGGGAGCCGAGTTCGCGGAGTGTATAGAATATATTGATATTGGCGGGCCGGCGCTGATTCGTGCCGGCGCCAAGAACCATGATTTTGTCACGGTATTGACTGATCCGGCCCAATATCCCGATCTGATCGCGGCGCTTGAGAGCGGCGGTACTACCCTTGCCCAACGTCGCCGATTCGCTTGCGCGGCGTTTGGCCGTACTGCCGCCTATGATGCCGCGATCGCGTCCTGGTTTGCCAGTCAGGTCGGTGACCGTTTCCCAGAACGACGAAGTATCGTCGGCACCAAGCGACAAATTCTGCGTTATGGCGAAAACCCCCACCAAGCGGCGGCTTTCTACATAACCGGAAACCGGCCGGGTGTAGCGACAGCGCGGCAGGTGCAGGGGAAGGAACTCTCGTATAACAACATTAATGACACCGACGCCGCCTATGAGTGCGTCGCTGAGTTTGATGAACCGGCGGTTGTCATCGTCAAGCATGCCAATCCATGCGGCGTGGCCCTGGGTACTGATCTTGCCGACGCTTGGCCTCGTGCTCTAGCCTGCGATCCAGTCAGCGCATTTGGCGGGATTATAGCAGTCAATCGTACGATTGATGCGGCGGTCGCAGAAAAGATGGCGGACCTCTTTTCGGAGGTGATCATCGCGCCAGATGCGGAGCCGGAGGCGGTTAAAATTCTGTCTAAAAAGAAGAACTTGCGGCTACTGATCGCAGGCGCTGTACCTGATCCGACTGCTGCGGGAACCGTCATTCGTAGCGTTGGTGGTGGTTTCCTTGCCCAGGATTGCGACTGTGGCCAAGTCCACCTCGATGACCTGAGAATTGTTACCCAGCGCCGCCCAACAGAGACCGAGCTCACTGATTTGATTTTTGCATATCGGGTCGCCAAGCATGTGAAATCGAACGCTATTGTCTACGCGAAATCTGCTGCGACGACTGGCATTGGCGCTGGGCAAATGAGTCGTGTCGATTCGGCGCGCATTGCAGCCTCTAAAGGAGGAAGAGCAATTGCAGGTTCGGTTGTTGCTTCCGATGCATTTTTTCCGTTTGCAGATGGCCTTGAGGCGGCGATCGAAGCGGGCGCGACCGCGGTCATTCAGCCAGGCGGCTCGATCCGTGACGCAGAAGTGATCGCAGCTGCGGATAAAGCAGGAGTGGCCATGGTGTTTACCGGCGTGCGGCATTTCCGGCATTGAAGATCGCCGACAGAGCTGGGGCTGGGAATTTGGACGGTGAGAAGAGTGGAAAATCGGCCTGAGGGCGGCCAGGATGATGGCTGTGGAGCAGGATGAGATGACGAAGAGGGATTAACGGAGGCATTCACCGGCGTTTGAGGCGAAGGTGGCCCTGGCTGCGGTGAAGGGGGAGAAGACGCTGGCCGCACTGGCGCATCAGTTTGATGTTCACCCGAACCGGATCCCGGCCTGGAAGGCGCGGCCGGGGTATTTGGGCAGGACAAGGCGGGACCTGCGGCAGCGCCGGTGGATCTGAAGGCGCTGCACGCGAAGGTCGGGGAGCGGGCGCTGGAGAACGATTTTTTATCCGCCGCGCTGGGCAAGGCCGGCCTGCTGAGCGCAAAGCGATGATCGACCGGGAGCACGACCTGGCTGTGGTGTGCGAGGCGAAGGTTCTGACGCTTGCCCGCAGTAACAAGCCCCGGCCGGTTTCGGTGGAGGATCTGGCGCTGATGCGCCGGCTTGACGAACTGCATCTCGATTACCCGTTTGCGGGGGCACGGATGCTGCGGGATCTGTTGCGGCGCGAGGGGGTTCCGGTCGGCTGGCGCCATGTCGCGACGCTGATGAAGCGGAGGGGGCTCGCCGCGATCTACCGGCGTCCGAACATGAGCAAGCCGGCGCCGGGGCCCAAGATCTATCCGTATCTGCTGCGCGGGCTTCGATCTCCCGATATCTGGCGTTCTACCATCAGAGCCGCCCGCATTCGAGCCTTGACGGGCGCACGCCCGACGAGGCTTATTTCGGCGCGCACGCGCAATGGTGGCGGCCGCATGACCGTCGTCGTGCGGTTTTGCCGCGGCTCTGGTCGGGCTACGCCCTCCCGGCGCCACAGCAAAACCGCAACCCCGCGTTCAGTGTACCCCGGCAGGAATCCACTTAATTTCCGCGGGGCACTGTCCAAACAACCGGAGCTAGCTCTGATTTACATCCAACGACACGATTCTACTGCCAAAGCTAATACGGATCCATGTATAGCAGCACGCAGGCGTCGTTCTGTGATAACTGCATGTGCAACTACGCAAAACACTGCCAATAAACGTGACAAGGCGCACGGCAACCGTAGATACTCTATTATCCGTGGCCACGCGCTCCTCTTGGAAGTTTGAGATGCGGAAAGGACTTTGTTGACACATCTGGATCAAATCGAGCCATCATCCTATGGCTTGCATAATTTTTTTGTACTATGCGGTTCTGGATGAGCTCGTTGTGCTGGCTTCGAGCCATCCCCACAACCCTAAGGCTGCGCCAACCACCCCCTCAGTGGCATTGTAGTTGATGATAGCGATCGCCCCAAAGGCCAGCGCTACGACGCCGAGAGGACGATAGGTAAAGACAAACGCAAAGAGGCCGAGCAGCAACGAGGTCAGGCCGAACGAATGCTCGTATTGTAGCCACAGCACGGCATGGCGGACTGCACAAATCCAAGGGGCATGCCGGCTGGCACAGAGGCCGACGAACTCTCGTGGTTCGACAGTGGTTATCCGGAAAGAAATTGCGGACACCGCAGCAGCCGCCACAATGGCGACCCCCATCCGATCTCCACGTCTCATTCCGGTCCCAAGCAACCTTGCCCTCATGCCTTACCCCTCGTAATGGTGCGTTGCGAAAACGCTCAGCACATAACATGAACCAATGAATATATCGAACATTGCCTCGTACGCCGATCCGATGAGCTTCCAGGACATCATTCTTGCGCTTCACCATTTCTGGGCGAAGCAAGGGTGCGTTATCCTGCAACCTTATGACGTGGAAATGGGCGCCGGTACATTTCATCCAGCCACGACGCTCCGGGCGCTTGGCCCCGCCCCGTGGCGAGCCGCCTACGTGCAACCGTCACGTCGGCCCTCCGATGGAAGATATGGTGAGAATCCGAACCGCCTACAGCACTATTACCAATATCAGGTCATTATCAAACCGAGCCCCGCCGATGCACAAGAGCTTCTGCTCAGGAGCTACCGGGAGATCGGGCTCGATCCCTTGCTGCACGACTTCCGTTTTGTCGAAGACGATTGGGAAAGCCCGACTCTTGGAGCCTGGGGTTTGGGCTGGGAGGTTTGGTGTGACGGAATGGAAGTTGGCCAGTTCACCTACTTTCAGCAGGTGGGCGGGATTACGCTCGACACGCCCAGCTTTGAGATGACATATGGGCTAGAGCGCCTTGCGATGTATGTTCAAGGCGTCGAAAATGTTTTTGATCTCCACTATAATGATACCGGGATTACTTATGGTGATGTTTTTTTGCGAGCAGAGAAGGAGTATTCCACACACAACTTCGAGGCCGCCAACGCGGATATGCTAAGCCGCCATTTTGCGGACGCCGAGGCCGAGTGCGTCACGCTTGTGCAGCGACAGCTGGCGCTTCCTGCTTATGATTACTGTATAAAAGCTAGTCATCTCTTCAACCTGCTTGATGCGCGTGGCGTGATATCGGTCGCTGAACGCGCATCATACATAGCCCGCGTACGGGCTTTGGCCAAGGTCTGCGCCGAAGCCTGGATCACGGGACAAGCTCAATAATGCCTCAGGTTTTTATGGAACTCTTCTCCGAAGAGATCCCTGCACGGATGCAAGCCGCGGCCGCGAAGGAGTTGGTTTCTATAATTGAGCAATCGCTAAACGCTCTTGCGCCGCGGGAAATCCGCGGTTTTTACGGCCCACGTCGAATTGCCGCTCGGGCGGTCGTCGATAGCGAAGCACCCGCCGCTGAGACAGAAATACGCGGCCCGAAACTCACCGCATCCGCTGCAGCGGTTGATGGCTTCCTTCGCAAACATCAAGCAAAACGTGAAGCCCTCGTTGAGCAAAAAGGATATTTTGTCCTTGCCCGACTTGACATTGCGCGTTCCGCCGAAAGTTTGATCGCCGAGAATCTCACCATAGCGCTGACGCAATTTCGATGGCCAAAATCAATGCGCTGGGGACAAAGTGGGGGCTTCGCCTGGGTCCGGCCGCTGCGCCGGATCGTCTGCCTCCTCGATCAAAACGTGATTCCGATCACAATCGGCCCGATCACATCGGCCAACGTATCGGAAGGCCATCGCTTTCTTGCGCCCGGAACATTCATTGTCAGGAGCGCTGAGCAATGGGAGCTTGAGCTCGAGCGGCGATTTGTCATCGCCGATGCTGCTAAACGACGTGCGGCGATTAAAGCGGGATTGCAGCAACTCACGGCCTCTAGGGATATCGATGTAGTCGTGGACGAGGCCTTGCTTGATGAGGTTACTGGTTTAGTCGAGTGGCCCGTAGCACGGATCGGGCGAATTGAGCCTCACCACATGGAGCTGCCCCCTGAAGTGCGCGAGCTTACGATGAAAGCGAACCAGCGCTACTTTGCTGTCCGACACACGAACGGCACTCCCGCCCCATGGTTCGCCTTTATTTCGAACATTGAAGCTGAAGATGGCGGCGAAGCCATCGTAGCCGGCAACGAACGCGTACTGCGGGCCAGGCTTGCCGACGCAGAACACTTCTATGCCTTGGACCGTCGGCATCCGCTCGATTTTTATTTGCCGAAGCTCAAGTTTATGACATTCCATACCAAGCTCGGCTCGCAATTTGACCGCGCTCTGCGTATTGCAAATCTCGCGCGGGGCATAGCCATAGCACTGGGCGTCAACACCGAAATGGCGGCGCGCGCAGAAAAAGCTGGATTGCTGTGCAAAGCGGATCTCGTAACGGGAATGGTCGGCGAATTTCCTGAACTGCAAGGAATCATGGGAGGTTATTACGCCGATGATCCTGTCATCGCGGCAGCAATCCGCACCCACTACCTGCCACGGGGACCGAGCGATCCGCTACCTGGAGGCGGAGCAATCGACCGGATCACAGCCGATGCTTCTAGACCCCAGCCGCACAACGAATATCTTAAACCTGAGACCAAGATTGGATGTGCTGTCGCGCTCGCTGATAAGTTCGACATGCTTAGAGAGTTTTTCAGCATCAATGAAATGCCCTCCGGAGCCGGCGACCCGTATGGCCTCCGGCGCACAGCTTTGGGCATTGTTCGAATTCTTGTCGCTGGAAATTATCGGCTGAACTTATATGACTGGTGCGGCGAAAACGTTAAGATTGTGGAGTTTATTGTTGAGAGACTACGCGTACAGCTTCGGAATGAAGGCCGCCGGCATGACGCACTTTCCGCAGTCTTTGCTGTAGACCAGAGTTTTGACATTGTTCGTCTGATTCTCGTTACAGACGCCGTGCTTGCATTTCAGGCGACCGAAGATGGCAGTAATCTTCTTGCTGCTTATCGACGAGGAGTAAACATCCTCCGTATCGAAAACGCAAAGGACGGGCCTCATGAGGGTACAGTTGATCCTTCCCTCTTGATCGACGCCATTGAAATTTCATTGTCGCATTCCCTCGATTTGTCGGCGAAATCGATCGCCGAGGCGCTATTAGCCGAGGAATACACGTCCGCGATGATGGGCTTGGCCAATTTGCGCGCGCCGGTTGACGCCTTCTTTGACGGCGTCACCGTCAACGCCGATGATCCGGCACTCCGCCGTAACCGCCTGCGTCTGCTCGCTAGGCTCCGCGATGTGATGCATCGTATTGCCGACTTCTCGAAACTGGAAGGGTAGGACCGCGCCATGCGTAAGTTTGTATACAGTTTTCACCAGGGCCTTAGCGACGGTGGCGCAGCCATGTACGACCTGCTCGGCAGCAAGGGAGCAAATCTAGCGGAGATGGCTCGCATCAACCTGCCGGTACCCCCAGGTTTCACCATTACAACCGAAGTTTGTGCGGATTTTTATGCTAATGATCGTCAGTATCCCACCGGACTAGAAGCGCAAGTCGATGCAGCGCTCAAAAAAATTGAGGAGCATGACGGGCGTAACTTTGGGAGCAAGCACAAGCCGTTGTTAGTTTCGGTGCGTTCTGGGGCACGTGTGTCAATGCCGGGAATGATGGACACCGTCCTCAACCTTGGCCTCAATGATGTCACTGTTGAGGGGCTCGCCGGAAGTGCTGATGACGCACGTTTTGCCTGGGACTCGTATCGCCGGTTCATACAGATGTACGGATCGGTTGTGCTCGGCGTAGCGCACCATCGCTTCGAGGAAATTATTGAAAACGTCAAAATCGATGAGGGCGTGGTTGAGGATACCCAACTCGCGGCGCAGGATTGGCACCGCATTGTCGAGGCATATAAAGATGTTGTCCGCGCGGAAACCGGTAAACCCTTTCCACAAGACCCGCATGACCAGCTTTGGGGTGCAATCGGCGCCGTTTTTGGCTCGTGGATGAATCAGCGTGCCATTACGTACCGTCGGCTGCATGAAATTCCGGCCGAATGGGGAACCGGAGTAACCGTACAAGCTATGGTATTCGGCAACATGGGGGATGATTGCGCGACCGGTGTGGCCTTTACACGCGACCCATCGACCGGAATCAACGAGTTCTACGGCGAATATCTGCTAAATGCCCAAGGCGAAGACGTAGTCACTGGCACACGTACGCCCCGCCCATTGTCAAAATGTTATGCCAAGCCGGGCGAAATCAGCTTGGAGGACGCATTGCCAGAAGCATACGCCGAACTCGACCATGTACGCCAAACACTGGAGCGCCATTATCACGATATGCAGGATATCGAGTTTACCATTCAGCGCAAAAAGCTTTATATGTTGCAGACTCGCAACGCGAAGCGGAGCGCGCCGGCCAGCGTTCGGATCGCAATCGACATGGCACGGGAAGGGTTGATCGACAAGCGCGAAGCAGTCATGCGCGTCAATCCGCAATCTCTCGATCAGTTGCTACATCCTACTCTCGATCCCGACGCCCCACGTAGATTACTGGCGAAAGGATTGCCGGCGTCTCCAGGGGCCGCATCCGGCGTTGTCGTGTTCTCAGCAGACGAAGCTGAGATGAGAGCGCAGAAAGGTGAGGCGGTAATCCTAGCCCGTGTCGAGACGACTCCGGAAGATATCCACGGCATGCACGCGGCAAGCGGCATTCTGACAACGCGCGGTGGGATGACCAGCCATGCTGCGGTGGTCGCTCGCGGCATGGGTAGACCGTGCGTTGCTGGCGTAAGCGGCCTTCATATCGATTACGCCGCGAAGATGCTGGCCGCCGGCAGCACGATTGTCCGTGCGGGCGATACGCTGACAATTGACGGAACGAAAGGTGAGATTTTTGTTGGGTTGGTCCCGATGGTTGAACCTTCGCTTTCCGGCGATTTTGCAATCCTGATGGACTGGGCCGATGAAGTTCGGCGCTTGAAGATTCGTGCCAATGCAGAAACGCCGCTTGATGCCGAAACGGCGCGTAAATTTGGCGCCGACGGCATCGGCCTTTCACGAACCGAGCATATGTTCTTCGACCCAGAGCGCATTGGAGCTGTCCGACAGATGATCATGGCACCCGACGAAACAGGGCGGCGGTCGGCACTAGACAAATTAGTGCCTTTTCAACGCCGTGACTTCGCAGACTTGTTTCGGATCATGGTGGGGCTCCCAGTGACCATCCGTTTGCTGGATCCTCCGCTACACGAATTTCTGCCCCGCGGTGAACTTGAACTTTCCGAAATTGCGGAAATCCTGGGGATAACAAGGACAGCTGTGCTGCAACGATCTGCAGAACTGAGTGAAGCAAACCCCATGCTTGGGCACCGTGGTTGCCGGCTGGGCATTTCCTTTCCCGAAATCTATGAGATGCAGGCCCGTGCAATTTTTGAGGCTGCCCTGGATGTTGCGGTTGAAACCGGCATGCCGCCCCGCCCGGAAATCATGGTACCGTTAGTCAGCGTACGCCGAGAGTTCGAAATCATCCGCGCACAGATCGATCGTGTTGCAGCGGCCGTATTCAACGAGCGGAGAGCGACCATCGAGTACGACGTCGGAACTATGATCGAATTGCCCCGCGCGGCGCTGACTGCCGACTCGATTGCTGATCTAGCCGACTTTTTTTCATTCGGCACCAACGATCTGACCCAAACCGTGTTCGGTCTGTCACGCGACGATGCCGGGCGTTTTCTCCCCCGCTATATCGAGTCCGGAATTCTTGCAAAAGATCCGTTCGTTACCCTTGATATTGAAGGGGTCGGTACAATGATCCGCATTGCTGTCGAAAAGGGGCGGACCACGCGCCCAGACATCAAACTCGGCATCTGTGGAGAACACGGAGGGGATCCAGCGTCAATCAATTTCTGCGAGAAAATCGGTCTGGAGTACGTGTCGTGCAGTCCATACCGGGTTCCAGTCGCTCGCCTCGCCGCAGCTCAGGCCGCCATCGGAAGCGCACGCACTTATCCCAGCTAGAGACGGGACGAGCACGCATCAGAATTGCCATGCCCGAGTTCCGGATTTTCCAAAAATGCGTTTGTTGTGCCGACGAATAAGCGCTTGAAGAAGCCCGAACACGGCAGATGGGCATTCGAGACACGTGTCACATCTGCGAACGTCAACCGCCCCGCGCAATGCCATACTGAAGTTCAACACCGCGAATCGCAAACCTATTGATTTGATATACTGGTTCGGGAAATTCAGCGCGACGTGGCACCACGCCGCGTGCGTCCGCGGCGTGGTCAACACCGAACCGCTCGGCATGAAGCGAGCGGTGTCCGGGTCGTGTCAGGCGAAGGCGTTTTGAAGCAAGGCGTGGGCGATGCCGAATTCGTATTGCCCGGGATAGGCTGAGGCCATGGCGATGCGGATACGCCGGAGACTGCGGGTGACCTGGGCGCCGATCTTGAGCAGCTTGAGGCGAATGGTGCCGCAGGTGGCTTAAGCGAACAGGGTATGGGCGAGACCGATCCGGCGGAGCGCGCAGAGCAGGACATAGGCCAAGGAGGCGAACCAGAGGTGGATCTGGTTGGCGCGCATGGTGGCGGCCGAGGTGCGGTCGGGGAACAGGTCGAGCTGGCATTCCTTGATCCGGTTTCTCCATCTTGCCGCGGGCGCAGCAGATCGCCTCGCCTTGGGTCCATTCGGCCTTGCCGATCACCCGCCGGTCACAGTCCCAACGGTCGAGTGTGCGCCATGTGAAGTCACGCCGCCAAACCCGGCGCCGGGCGTGCTCGCCCGGAGACCCCGCCGATATCACCCGTACAGCCTCTCAGACGCCTTCGACTGCCGGCACCACCGCGCCAAACAACTCATCAGAAGACCGCGTGAGAATACCGGGCAAATGCTTCGGCATGTTGTGATACGCGGCCTTCTCGCTATCGGGATTTTTCCTAATCTCGCGATCAATTCACGACCTGTTCCGAAGCTTTGGTCGCAAATGTTACGCTGCAACCAGACCTGTTTTTTGCGCAGACCGATCCGTTGCGCGGAGGTTCTTTAATACATTCTTATTAACGAACATTAACTCTAAACACCCGCAGGAGGCCAACTGCGAAGGATAATGCAGTAAGCCATTGGATTTAACGTTGATTTGCTCAATTTGGGCTAGACAAGCGGCGCGCAGTCCTCTATCGGTTTTATGAATAGGGCTTCACGTTTGGAGGTTCCATGCTGGCCAAAGGCAAGTTTGAACCGAGTGCGTGCATGGAACAAACGCGCATGTCACGAGCAACGAAGGTGCGTCTCACCGGCTTTAAATGGGTCGTGGTGCTGCTTGCGACCCTAGGTCTGACGCATCTCGCATTTGCTTATTCTCATTTTGCGCAAGCGCCTCGACCTTACGATGGCATCCGAAGCGAACCAACCGCGCCAGGGGTGAGCTGGGTGGTCATGGACGCCAACACAGGTAAGATCCTCAGTGAAAATGAGCCTTACACGCTCCGTTATCCAGCCAGTCTGACCAAACTCATGACGCTTGATCTGGCCTTTCACGCCCTACGAGACAACCGGATCGCTCTAAACACCGCTTTGCCGGTTTCTAACGCCGCAGCCGATGTCCAACCTGTAAAGCTTAATCTCGTTGCAGGCCAAACGATAACGGTCCAACAAGCGATGCTGGGGATGACAACTCTGTCTGCCAACGATGCGGCGACCGCGCTGGGCCAGTATCTCGGTGGAGGAAGCATACAACGCATCGCTGCCCTCATGACTGACAGAGCACATCAGCTAGGGCTGTTGCGCACTGAATTCACCAATCCTTCCGGGCTCCCGAACCCAAATCAGGTCACTGATGCCTATGACATGGCCATCCTCGCGCGCCATATCCTCCTCACCTACCCCCAGTATCGATATCTTTTTTCGGTACCCAGCTTCACGTTTGAAGGACGCGAAATTCCGAATATCGATGGTATGTTAAAGTTGTATCCGGACGTAATTGGGATGAAGACCGGCTTTACTGATCTTGCTCGCTTTAACTTGGTTACGGCCGCGACCCATAACGGCCATCTGCTGATCGGGGTCGAACTGCACGCGCAATCCTGGCGCGTTGCCTATCGTATTATGGCGCATCTTCTCAATCAGGGGTTCGCTGCGGAAAAATCAAGCCATCCCCATCTGGTGGTTGCAGATAATGCTTCCCGACCACGGATTGTAGCTTCCCACCCTAGGCTGGCTGAACCGCGTGTTATTGCCTCGGCGCAACCAATGCCGCATGATAACTACCATCGCGTTGTGGAAAGCCAGTCAATTTACGTGACCGAGGAAACCATCCCAGGCTGGACGGCTCAAGTCGGAGCGTATTACAGCTATGCCGACGCGAAAAGGCAGGCAATTCTGATCCGCGATATGCGCCACTCGGGAACTGCACGAATAGGCAGTGCGATCGTACATGGACGCCGGATTTGGCGTGCCCAGATCGCCGGCCTTGATCGGGTGACTGCCGAGCGCACATGCTCTTTTATGGCAAGTCGCCATCAGTCGTGCTTCGTGATTGGACCACGCCCCGAAAGCATTGCCATGCGTTGAGCGCAGCGGCTAGAAACAATCTAGAACAGACCCGCTTCCTGCCATTTTTAGACTAATCGTCAGCGCGTTTTGTTGAAACGTATTCTAGCTGGGAACACGGCCTTTTTTGCAGGATCGGCTGTTGCTTGAGTGCCCCCACAAGAGAGAGGCAAACATGTCCCGCTTTTCGCGCTTGGCCGTAGCATCAACATTGCTCGTTGTTGTCCTTTGGGCCGGTCTATGGTGGTCTGCGGAAAATTGTCTCATTGGTGCATTTCAACAACGAGTGTCTTGGATGCGCCAGGATGGCTGGGCGGTTACCCATGGCCCCATCATACGTGGCTGGTCACCGCTCGCCGCCCGAATCGAGATCAAGGATCTCGCACTGAAGGCACCCGGAGGACCAGGGCGCAGCCTCGCAATTGGCCTCCCGCACCTTGGGATATTGATCCGCCCCTTCTCCCCATTCACGATCGTTACCAAACTGCCGCTTCTATGGCACATATCGACGCCGGCCGGCATCGGCATTGATTTAACTTTCAGATCAATTACAGGCCGTTATCATATTGATCCCAGCATTGTTTTCGGCCACACTAACAAACTGGCTCTTTCCGGAGCCACGGCGGCATCCGATATACGGATTAACAGCACATCGAGTAATTTCCTGCTCCTCCGCATTGCTTCGTTCCGTGAACATTTCCGTGCCAACCCGGTTGCGGGCGCCAATGGCACTGCCTACAGATTGCGCGGCGGCATCACCGGCATTGCGGTATCCCAATTTTTTGTGGACCTGCTCCATTTACCGTTCGATGGCAGTGTGCGATCGCTCAACTTCGATCTGGCGATGTCTGGACCAAATTTTACGATTCCACATCCTGCGAGCACTCTTGGTCAGAGCGTGCCGATGAATCCTACAATATTGTGGAGAGAATTTGCACCTCAATATAAATCCTGGGCAGTGGGTGGTGGGCACGGCAGCCTCGCCTTAAGCGTTGCTATCGGACCGCTGCAGGCACAGGTGAATGGTTCTTTTCGATTTGATCGTGATCTGCAGCCTGTAGCACATGGTCATATCCGAGCGGTCGGACTCGGCGCGTTCCTTGCGCTCATCGCCACTCAGAGCCAGCTGGCCGCAGACCTCACAAGCCAGCTTGCTGCGAACGCGGCTCCGTACATGTTTAAGGGGCCAGGAGGAGCGCAACAACTCGCAATCGACTTCTTGTTCAGAAAGCGCGTGCTTTCTGCGAACGGAGCGCCCGTGAAAACTTTCCCGGCCCTCCCATGGCCTAGCGGCCAATCTGCGACAACGCCGGATAAGTCGCGTTGAAGCTCGGTAGAGACCCTCACCACCAATTCGCACGACGCCGCGCGGATAGATTGCGAGTTAGTCGCCAGAAGGCGCATGAACGGTGGTCCGCCGATAGCAAAAAGGACCGACCCCCGTTTTTCCAAGAAACGGTTTGCCACGGGGATGAAAAAAGTCTTGAAAATACTAGCCTGGTTCCTGACTCTTATGGGGATTTCTGAATTGTGAGGTGCCCCCCGAAAACTGGACCGGTCGCTAAGAGAGTGTTGCCCCTAAAATGGGGTGGAGCCAAAGGGTTCGAGATGACGAATATCTGAAAGAAGCATAGCGCGGCCTTCAAGGCGATGGTGTGACCCGCGAGGAGGGGACGATCGCCGAGTTGTCGGTTAGTATGGTGTGCATGGGAGCTGAAAGAAGGTGGTTGCAGCAGGACGGCGTGAGGGGCCTGTTTGACGGTGAGAAGGTTGCGGCCCGGAGCGATGCCGCGGGCAAGGTACAAGTATCGGCTCTACATGAGAAAGTTGGGCAGCTCATCATGGAGCGTGATTTTTTTTCGCGAAAGGTCTGGTCGATGAGCCAGGCCGCGCGGCGGGCGATGGTGATCTGGGCACATCCTGATTTTTCCGTGATGGCCCAAGGTGCCTTGCTGAAAGGCCCGCGTTCGACGGTGTAGTATCGGGGAAAGGATTCATTTTTTAGCGAAGACGTGATAGGAACTGCAGCCAGCTGTCTGGCGGCGTAGCCAAGAAGACTTAACCGGCGCGACTCTCCCTTAGGTCGGTCCAGAATCTGTCCAACCAATGGGGCACACCCCACTGCTTGTGGTGTGGTTTGCTGACATGTACTCGGTTTGGGGGGCGTGTCATGGGTCAGGCGATTGAGATCATCGATATGGAGCGCTCGGCGGTGGGTTGGCGTCGTGGGGCTTCACGTGAGAAGGACGGCGAGGTTGTGCTGCTCGGCAAGACGGTCGAGCAGTTCAATACCGATGTCAAAACGAAAAGCCTGAAAGGCGTCGTGGTCGAGAACGGCGATTACAAGAAAATCTTTTGGGCCATGAGGTGCGTCTCCGAACACTCGGATCACGATATGGCAGCCGGGAAAAAGCTGCCGCTGCCGAAGATCGACGACATGAAGACGGATTTGAAGGAGTTTGAGGACTATCAGGGCGCGGTCCGAAAACGGAAGAAAGACACCGAGGAGGCGCGCAAAAAACTCGAAGACCCACCGAAGGCGGAGACATTGTGAGAGGCTTGAAAGCAACGATGATCTACTTCGCGTATGGCTCGAACATGGATACGGCGCGGCTGCGCTCGCGCGTTGGCGAATGCGCGCAGCTCGCCGTTGCGACGTTGCCGCGGTCCAACAAACAGAGGGACCGCGCTTGACATCCTTTCGCTTCATTCATACTGCGGACATTCACCTTGATAGCCCCTTGAGGGGGCTTGCGGGTTATGAGGGTCCTGCTGTCGAGTGCATTCGCACCGCAACGCGCCAGGCTTTCGACAACCTCATAAGCGAGGCGATCGACCAAAAGGTCGATTTTGTCGTGATCGCGGGCGATCTATATGATGGCGACTGGCGCGATTATCAGACCGGTCTATTTTTCGCACGTCAAATGGGCCGCCTCGCGAAAGCGAACATCCCAGCCTTCGTCCTCTACGGAAACCATGATGCGGAAAGCCAGATCACCCGGCGCTTGACCATGCCCGAGGGCGTCAAGGTGTTTTCGACGCGTAAGCCTGAAACCTTCACGCTTAAGGAACTTGGCGTTGCACTTCACGGCCAGAGCTTCCGGCAACGAGACGTTACCGACAACCTCGCCTCCGCGTACCCGGAGCCAGTTGACGGCGTCTTCAACATTGGCGTCCTGCACACCGGCATGGGCGGCATGGGCGGCCATGCAAACTACGCACCATGCACGGTCGATGACCTTGTCACCAAGGGTTACGATTATTGGGCGCTCGGTCATGTTCATCATGGAGTTATTCTCCATCAGAACACCCACGTGGTTTTCCCTGGAAACCTTCAGGGGCGCCATATCCGCGAAACAGGCCCCAAGGGCGCATATCTCGTCTCTGTTAAGGATCGCGAAATCGTTGAATCGGGTGCGCTACATACCGATGTCGTCCGTTGGGTGCATCTCCAGGTTGGCGTCGCCGGCTGTAACCGAGATACCGAGGCACTGGAGCGCGTGCGGCAAGCGGTTGAGCAAGCGATCGACGCCGGTGCCGACGGCCGACTGCTCGCTTGCCGCATCGAGCTAACCGGCCGTACCGAAATCCATGATCATCTGCTGGTATCGAGCGAACATCTTCTCGCCGAGGCGCAGGCTGCGGCACTTGGATTCGGTGACGCCGTTGCATGGATCGAGCGAGTTGTCATAGCCACGGAACCCGTGCTCGATCCTGCGCTGCTAGCTGGACGCGAGGATGCGCTGGGAGAACTTCATCGTATGTTGGGAGATGCCGCCGCCGATCCTGAATTGCTTGGTCAACTGGAAGCTGATGTCGGCGAACTTGTCCGCAAGCTCCCACCGGATGTCCGCGACGATATTGAGGACGCTACCCTGAAAGCGGCGGTTCAGGCGGATTATCCCGCTCTCATCACGCATATCCGGGGCTACCTCAATGCGCGCCTTACGGCGCAGGAAGATTGAGCCATGAGGATTCAGCGACTCGATCTTCTACGTTATGGCCGTTTCACGGATACGCATCTCGTACTGCCCGCGAGCGACTCCGACTTTCACATCGTGTTCGGGCCGAACGAGGCTGGGAAATCGACAGCGCTGTCCGCCATCGAGGACTTGCTATTCGGGATACCCGGTAATTCGAACTACAACTTCCTGCACGATTACGGAAGCATGAGAATCGGCGCTGTCCTGGAGAACGCCGGGAAGCCTCTGGAGATTCGGCGCCGCAAGGGAAATAAGGATACACTGCTGACCGCGGACGAAGTGCCCATCTCCGGAGGCGCTGGAGCACTGACCCCCTTTCTCGCCGGGGCCGATCAGGCGTTTTTCACCCGCATGTTCAGCCTCGACCATGAGCGCCTTCGCACGGGCGGCCGTGAAATACTCGACGCGAAAGACGAAGTCGGCCAGATGCTGTTCTCTGCCGGCGCCGGAGTCTCTGGGCTGCGGAACCGGCTCAAAGCTCTCACGGCGAGGCCGG
>JAJZCS010000112.1 GCA_021829055.1 Pseudomonadota bacterium | reverse complement strand
CTGACTCTCTTGGGGATTTCCAACGGGGCTGTATTCTGATGTGCTGGTGGCAGGCCCCGATGTGGGGGAGGCACGGGGACTGGGCCAGGCGATCGCGATCACCGATCTGGATCACACGGCGGCGGAGCTTCGGCACGTGGTGGCGCGGACGAAGGACGGGCAGGTGGTGCGTCGGCTGCTGGCGCTGCTGTTGGAGGGCAAGTCGCGCACGGAGGCGGCGCGGTGGAGCGGGATGCAGCGGCGGACACTGCGTGACTGGGTGCATCGCTACAGTACCGAGGGGATAGCAGGGCTGAAATCGCGTCTGTCGCTTGGCCCCGCCCCGTTGCTGACGGCTCAGCAGATGGCTGAGCTCAAGGAGCTGGTTGTTGGGGGGCCGGATCCCGAGCAAGGCCGCGTGGTGCGTTGGCGTTGTGTCGATCTGCGGGCGCAGATTTCGGTGACGGTGCATGAACGGACAGTCGGCAAGCTGCTGCGCAAGCTGGGGCTGACCCGACTACAGCCGCGACCGTATCATTCCAGGAAAGAGGACGCTGCCCAGGAGACTTTTAAAAAACGTATGGCCCGCCCCCCGTTTGCAAGTGTTTTCTGATCGACGGTCTGAGCAGTCTGCTTCAACGTATCCGGCCTCGGAGCATGCCCCCGGCCAAGATGGAGATCCGCGCATTCTGAGCCTCATAAACTTCTCGGCGACAAGGCCGCCATTTTTTAGATCAGGTTTTCAGAATGCCGAACAACTGTCAGGCCATCTTTCTTCCACCACCCGCAAACATCATGAACCGATCGACAATACCTAACTTGGGCTGGGCCGGTCGTTCTTGATTATGACGCCACGGCCAACGCTTTTGCATTGAACCTGCCACCATGCCGCAAGACCGCCCAGGCGATGCGTGCAAGCTTATTTCGCCAGCACGACCACAACGGCGTTTTTATGGACCCTCGTAATGAGTCCGCGCAGCCCAACCGCCGAGCGGCGTTGGCGCCGTCGCAGACCAGCACGGCATGCGCGCCGGGCGGCCCGACAACGTCACTCTGCTGCCACTGCCGCCCTATGCACCCGAGTTGAACCCGATGGAGAACGTCTGGGACTACCTGCGCGCCAACAAGCTCAGCCTGCTCGTCCGGGACAGCTACGAAGCGGTCGTCATCGCTTGCAAGAACGCCCGGAACTTCCTCATCGACGACCTAACACGGCTCACCTCCATCGGCACCAGAACGTGGGCATGGGTCAATGTCTAGGGCAGTTGGTATAAGACCGAACCGGGCGGCTACTGGCTGATCCAGATGATCCGGTGCAGCACAATGATCTTGGCGGTGGGAACAACACGCGATCCGTGTGCAGGGCAGAGGCACCCCAATTCTATTTGGTGCCTCGACAGCTTTATAAGAGGTTTGATCATGGCTTCACCGTCACGCAGGCAGACAACGACCCGATCACCGATTCGCGGTGCTTGTTGAGGGGCGGCAATGACAAGATCACCATCGCGATAAACCGGTTCCAGCGAACTGCCGTAAATCCTCAGCCCATACGTGTTTGGATCAGCTGCCCACGGCAGACTGATCCGTTCCCACCCACTGCCGGCGGGATGGCCCTTATCACCGAAATAATTGTCCATCCCCGTGGAAACAAGGCGGGTCACTGGAATTCGGACGCTTGCCTCGAAAGGCGTTACATATGCTTGAATGGACACGTTTTGGTCCTGACCGCCGCCGCGAATGCTATGGGGGAGGGCTCGGGCACCTGCCATCAGCTCCGCGAAGACATTGAACGGGACGCCGGTGACAGCAAGGATTTTGGCGATACTCTCTGTCGATGGCCAACGCGGGTGGCCATTGCGGCTGCGACGCTTGGAGGGATTGAAGCTGGTTGGGTCAAGGCCAGCGGCTCGTGCCAGGCCGGATACCGAGAAACCGCGTTCGGCGGCAAGAGTATCAATGGCTCGCCAGATATCTTCATGACCCATTCTTTTTCTTCTACGCGAAAACTGGTGAAGCGCTAAGAGCGGCTGGAGCGCGAACACCAGGGAGTCTCATCGACGTCGGCAAATCGTGCGGGTGTCCACCTGGCCCGGAACGCCAGAAGTTGGTAAGCCATACGCGATCAGCTTGAAATTGGTGACGGCGTGCCCCGATTCTCGTGGCACCGAAAAAGATGTGCTGCCATCAATGACTTATTTGTTCTGGCTCAACAGTAAGGGTATCGCGCAGGGCAATGTCTGCGATTGTCAGAGACAACAAGAGTGCTAGGGCACTGAGACCAGCGGTGAGAAGAAAGGCAGTGTGGAAGGCTGTCGTCGCTGCTAGGGTCGACGGGTCGGCTGCGCGACCCTGAGCTTCCGCGGGATTCCAATCCATTGTGCCAAGATGGAGCGCAATGGTGGAGCCGGCGAGAGTTGCACCAAAAGCCCCACCCATGGCACGAAGCAGTAGAAGACTTGCGGTTGCTGCACCAATATCCTCATGTGCTGCTGCATTCTGGACCGCAACGAGCGACGAGGGCATGACGAAGCCGACGCCGGTGCCCATAAGGAATGACACTGCGACGAACACCATTTGGGGCATATCGGTAGGCATCGTGCCGATGAGGGCGAGTCCAGCTGTGGATGCCGTTAGACCACTTCGGAGCAGCCAGCGGGTGCGACCGCTCCGGCGTGCCCATTGACCGGACATGTACGAACCAACCGTGGTCGACGCTAGGAAAGGCATGACTTCCCATCCCGATTCCGCGGCGTTGGCATGAAAGATCAGCTGGAAAAACAGGGGTAGAAGAAAAATGGCAGCGAACAGTACCAGTGACGCCAGGAAACCAATAGCCACGAGGCGGTTGAATGACGGATCCGCAAACAGCCGCATTGGCAATAGTGGTAGCGCCGGGCGGCGTTCCCAGTACCAGAGCGCCACAATAAGCATGGCCCCAAGCGCAAACGCGCCAAGCACATGAACGGAGACCCAGGAAAACTGCTTTCCTCCCCAAGACAGGCCGACCAAAACGAGGGTGACGGCCAATGTCAGCAAGGCGGCTCCAGCGAAATCGATTGAGCCGCCACGCGGCGTACTATTGAGCAGCCGCAACCCGCGTTGGCTGAGAATGAGGGCAGCAAGGCCGAGCGGTAAGTTGAACCAGAATATCCAGCGCCAAGAGAGATGATCCGTGACATAGCCACCGATTACAGGGCCGAAAATTGAGGCCACAGCCCAGGTGCCCGCAAGCCAACCCTGGTATTTTCCCCTTTCGCGCGGGGACACGACGTCGGAAATCGCCGCTTGAGAAATTGCGAGAAGGCCGCCGCCACCAGCACCCTGCAAGGCGCGGGCGGCGATCAACTGGTCCAGACTCTGCGCAATTCCGCACAAGCATGCGGCGATCACGAACAGAGCGATTGCCGGGATCAAGGTATGACGTCGACCGAACTGGTCGGATAGCCTTCCGTAGATCGGCGTTGTGGCGGTAGACGTTAGCAAATAGGCGGTCACGATCCAGGACAAGTGGCCGAAGCCTTTTAAGTCGCGACCGATCGCCGGAACCGCTGGGATCACGACAGTCTGGTCGATTGCTGCAAGCATAATGCAGAGCAGAATGCCAGTAATTACCTTGGTGCGTTGTTGGTGCGTGTATTCCATGCGAGTCGATGGGTTCTGGTCTGCCCCGGATTGTGCCTGATCCGGATGATCCTGCAATGCTCCCATGGGGGGCGACACGAACGTAGCTGCCATGCAGCTGCTCAAACATCGCGGAGCTGACGTGTTACCTCAACGTTGCACCGCAGCGGCGCGCCGGGTTTAGTTAGGCGAAGGACAAGGACGCCCGCTTCCATCGCTCAGCACCGGCACGTGTTCAAAACAACCTCCAGCCACCGCTTTGCGCAAGCTGCGGGAACATGGCACAGCCATAGCGGTCTGGACCATGTTTGGCGCTTGGTGCAGAAAAGCGGCGTGAGCAGGTTGCAAGGAAACGGGTTGGAACGTGCGGTACCTTTTGACCAAAGGCTATTATATTGCTGTACCGAATCGAGGCGCTTCTGGCAGTCAGCGCGAACGCTGACAGGTATGGCCCGGTCGTGCTTTCCATCGTTCTAGACCCAAAATTCGTCCGGCTGGGCGTTTGCGGCGAAGGGGCGCTGGCTTTGCGTCGTTTACGCCTTTTGCGATCGGGAGGAGCAACGGAGACGTTATTGTTTACGGAGAAGCCGACTGAGGATCTGCGGAGCGAGGGCGGGCAATACTTGCGGCAGCAACTTCCGGATGCGGAGACGCTGGAATCGCTGCATGCGTTATGGATTGCCGACGTTGATCCGGATTTAAAACAGATCCTGGCTGAACGGGCGAGAACTGCAAACGTTCTGGTCAATGTCGAGGATGTGCCGGCGTTTTGCGATTTTCACTCTGCCGCCGAGGTCCGTCGCGGCGAGCTGTTGATCACAATCTCCACGGCGGGCGCAGCACCAGGGCTGGCTAGTGTGATCAGAAGTCACCTAGAGGAGATTTTTGGTCCGGAATGGGCGGCGCGCGTGGCGTCGTTGCGGAGTTTGCGCGCCGAATGGCGGCGTGAAGGAATTTCCATGTCGGAAGTAGCCAGACGGATTGAGGGCTTGGTCCGGGAGAGAGATTGGCTCTAGCGTCGTGATCAAGCCATTGAGAACATTAGAAGAACATTTTAGTTGTAAATCCGCTCCGTTTGTGTTGCTGTTATGTTCTCGCCGTGCCATGGTTGGCGGATGATCACGATTCGCCGTTTCGCTCAGATCTGAACAGGAGTTTCATGATGGAAAAGAATAAGGCCCTTGATGCCGCATTGTCTCAGATTGAACGGGCGTTTGGCAAGGGCTCGATTATGCGCATGGGGGCTAGGGCTGGCGATGAGCAGGTCGAAACGGTACCTTCGGGTTCTCTCGGACTTGATCTCGCCTTGGGAATAGGGGGGTTGCCCCGAGGGCGCGTAATTGAAATCTACGGCCCAGAATCTTCAGGGAAAACGACCTTGGCGTTGCACGCCATTGCCGAGGCGCAGAAGCGTGGCGGCACGTGCGCTTTCATCGATGCCGAACACGCGCTCGATCCTGTCTATGCTCGGAAGTTGGGGGTTGACGTCGACAATCTATTGATTTCGCAGCCTGATACCGGAGAACAAGGACTTGAGATAGCGGATACGTTGGTGCGATCAGGTGCTGTTGATGTGCTTGTGATTGACAGCGTTGCGGCGCTGGTGCCGCGGGCCGAACTTGAAGGTGAGATGGGAGACTCACATGTCGGTTTGCATGCCCGGCTTATGAGCCAAGCGCTGCGCAAGATTACGGGCTCTGTCTCGCGCTCAAACACGATGATGATCTTTCTCAACCAGATCCGGCTGAAGATCGGCGTCATGTTCGGCAATCCGGAAACGACCACCGGCGGGAACGCGCTGAAATTCTACGCCTCGATCCGAATGGAAATTCGGCGTATCGGGGCGATCAAGGATCGTGAGGAAGTGGTAGGTAATCAGACTCGCGTCAAGGTAGTGAAGAATAAACTGGCCCCGCCGTTCCGCCAGGTTGAGTTTGATATCATGTATGGTGAAGGGATCTCGAAGGTCGGGGAGTTGATTGATCTTGGCGTGAAGGTCGGGATTATCGAGAAATCGGGGGCTTGGTTCTCGTACGACAACCAAAGGATTGGGCAAGGACGTGAAAATGCCAAGCAGTTTCTGCGCGATCACAAGGATATGGCCGCGGCGATCGATGCGCGTGTCCGTGAGCAAGCGGGTGTCGTAGCGAATGCCTTAATGGCGGATTCTTCAGAAAGCGAAATTGAAGCTGCGGAGTAATGCCGTCTGCGCCGGCTCTTTTCGAAGTGGGGTGTACCACAACTTTCTGCTCCGGGACCCAATCGGCCTTCTACAAGATGACAGGAGCGAGTGCCTAGGGTATTCCAGATAAAACCCTAATCTTCAGGACTCTGCTCCACTCCATGATTTCCAGCAACGATATCCGTGCGACGTTCCTCGATTATTTCCATCGTGCAGGGCACGAGGTCGTGCCTAGCGCGCCATTGGTGCCACGCAACGATCCGACCCTGCTGTTCGTTAATTCCGGCATGGTGCCGTTTAAGAATCTTTTCACCGGCGTTGAGACGCGGCCGTACAAGCGCGCAGCTTCCGCGCAAAAATGCGTGCGCGCCGGGGGGAAGCATAATGATCTCAACAATGTCGGCTATACAGCCCGGCATCATACGTTTTTCGAGATGCTCGGTAACTTCTCATTCGGTGATTATTTCAAGGATGCGGCGATCGAGCATGCATGGACTCTCCTAACGAGAGATTTTGGGCTTTCTAGCGAGAAACTTCTTGTCACTGTTTATCATGAAGACGAGGAAGCTGCCCGGTTGTGGCGCAAGATCGCTGGACTGCCAGAGGCACGGATCATCCGTATCGCGACCGATGATAATTTTTGGCGTATGGGCGAGACCGGCCCATGTGGCCCTTGCTCGGAAATTTTCTATGATCACGGACCCTCCATCGCAGGAGGGCCGCCTGGCAGCGCTGGGGAAGAAGGCGACCGGTTCGTTGAAATATGGAACTTGGTCTTCATGCAGTATTTCGAGACCGAGAGCGGTACGCGTACACCGCTGCCTTGTCCGCGATC
>JAJZCS010000111.1 GCA_021829055.1 Pseudomonadota bacterium | reverse complement strand
AAATACCGCCGTCAGATACCCGCGTGAGAAAACCCGGCTAACGCGCCGGTGAATATGTCGTTCGCTGATACTAATTCGGCGTGTTGCCCATCGAGTATTTGGAGCAACCTGGGGGTTACCGCGAGCGTTCGGTCACAATTGCGACTATGGCCACAGTGGCTGCAGCGAGCCCTGAAGCGGCCCCCACGCCGAGCGCCCACCTCGGTCCGAAATCATTGGCAACCCAACCGACGATTGGCGCTCCGACAGGCGTGCCTCCGAGCGTAATGCCGACGCGTAGTGCCATCATGCGCCCACGCATCGCCGGGTTGGTCGAAAGCTGCACTAGGCTGTTCGTTGTGCTTATGAAGATAAGGGTTGCGATACCGATAATGACGAGCGCGCCACCGAAAGTCCAATAGGTGGGGGCGATAGCAGCCAGTGCACAGCCTACCCCGAAGACAGCGGCTCCAAAAGGCAGCATTCTGAAGCGCGGCCTGACTTGGCCGGCAGTCAACAGCGCGCCCCCAACGGTGCCGATGGCCATGATGGACGATAGCAGACCATATCCCCGAGCGTTTGCGTGAAAAACCGTGACAGCCATGGTCGAGATGAAAATCGGGAAGTTCAGGCCGAAGGTGCCGATCAGGAACAGCATGACCAAGATCGCCTTGAGGTCGCCGCGCCCCCAAACATAGCGTAGCCCTTCGATGAAGTTGCCTCGTGCATGGCGAGCCCTTGCATTTGGGTGGAGCTCGGCGACTCGCAACAAGGCGAGAGAGGTTAGTACGGCAATGAACGAGGCTCCGTTAATCAAAAAAGCCCACCCTGTTCCGATGGAAGCGATGATTAGGCCTGAGACTGCCGGGCCGATCATCCTGCCCACGTTGAACGATGTTGAGTTCAATGCAACTGCATTGTGTAGGTCGTCATCTCCGACCAGCTCTGCCACGAAGGTCTGGCGCACTGGCGCATCGAACGCTGCTGCGGAGCCAAACATGAAGGCGAAGATGTACACCTGCCAGAGCCGGACGAGGCCGGAGACTGTCAGAACGCCGAGCATCAGGGCCAAGGCGCCCATGGTCGCCTGCGTGGTGACCAGCAATTTGCGCTGATTGAAATGGTCGGCGGTAAAGCCGGTCCAAGGCAGAAAGAGTAGTTGCGGTCCGAATTGCAGGGCCATAACTAGTCCCATGGCAGAAGCATTGTGATGAGTGAGTTCCGTGAACACCAGCCAATCTTGAGCAGTACGCTGCACCCAGGTACCGACGTTGGAGACAAAGGCGCCCGTGGCCCAGACGCGATAATTGAAGGTACGCAGCGACCGGAAAACACCGAGAGCAGAAGTCGTCATGTGCATTCCTGCATATTACCAGTATGGTAGCGGCCAATATGCGGTGGACGCCATACCAGCGTCGGAAGGGTTGCCGCACGAGATGTGCTGCGGTCGCCCGCATTATTCTTCGGCCTGAAGTAGCCGCGAGAGGAAGCCAGAATATAGCCTAGAGCCATGTTTAAAAGAGCAACCAAGCCAGATGGCGTGCTGATGAAGACGATTTTTTGCCTGGCAGTCTGGCAAACAGCCTCGTGAACTGCCTTCTCGCCACAGCAGTCACGGAGTGAAGAAGTGGACCCGCATGGGAAACCGTGCCGAAGAAACAGGATGAGAGCGAAGAGCGTAGCACGCTAGAGATTCCTTGATGGGCCCAGACTAAGAATTTTTGGACTCGTACCGGCTGCGGGTCCCAGCAATGACCACCTGGGTGACCTGATAACCGGGGCAATCGACTGCGGACACATTCCCTCGGTACGTGCAAAGCTCAACTCGTGTCCCTCCTCGCGTAGCCTGTGCCGAAGCTTGCCGAGCAATGCGCGGAGATCCTGTGCCAACCCGGAAGACGAGCCATGGGCTCGCTCGTCGTTTTGTGCGAGCGCCATAATACACAATAATCTATGACTTAGGCATATAAACTGTAAAGTTGGCTGCTCATTTGGCCGGCATCTCGCGTGCCCGCGTGCTTTGTTTCCTGCCATGCCTCGCATGCTTTCTGCATGCTATTTGAAAACCGGCAATGCGACGCGGCGGAGGAATGCGTGATGATAGTTGTAACGGGGAAAGGAAAACACGAAGCTTCTCGGTAGCTGCGCGACTTCTCGTTGCAGAGGGGTTCGGCTGCTTTGCCACCGCAGAGTTCCGCCGCGCCTCTCGACAATTATCCCGATGGATAAAGACACCGGAATTCGTTCCTGCATGGTCCCGGTTTTCGGCTACCACAGCGTTTTGGCGTGGAGGTCATAAGAGATCGCCACCCGGGCAGGGCAAGCTTTTGTACCGCGGTTGCGGGGGGCGGCTGCGCCGCGTATCCTGATGTTCGCTGGGTTGCGGCTGCCGCTCAAATGCGTGCCGATTCATTGGTGGTGAGACGTTCACCCGGTACTTTTCTGGCGCAGCAGCGTCCTCATCTTCGAAGGATGAACCATGAATGGCATAGCACCCGGCCCCGATGGTAAACTTCGATGTCGTTGGTGCGTCGCGACGGCGGATTACGTGCGCTACCACGATACGGAGTGGGGATTCCCAGTCGACGATGATCAGCGTCTATTCGAAAAGTTGTGCTTGGAAGGCTTTCAGGCAGGTCTAAGCTGGCGCACAATCCTAGCCAAGCGGGAAAATTTCCGAGCGGCGTTCAGCGGGTTCGATTTTCGTGCGGTAGCACGCTTTGACAAGCGCGATGTCTCTAGGCTGTTGCAAGACGCTGGCATCGTCCGCCATCGCGCCAAGATCGAGGCGGTAATCAACAACGCTCGTCGTGCCGAGGACCTGGTTGCCGAGACAGGCACTCTGGCAGCCTTCATCTGGGGCTTTGAACCGACGTCGACCGAGTGGGCGAAGCCGCGGGCAATTTCCACCGTTCCGGCTGCAGTCGCGCTTTCAGAGGCGTTAAAGCGACGCGGCTGGGCATTCGTAGGAAAAACGACTGCCTACTCGCTAATGCAGGCGATGGGGCTAGTTAATGACCATGCGAATGGATGCGTAATCCGTGCGGATGTAGACCATGCGAGGACTGCATTTCGTCGGCCTGGACAACTTGCGTAGCCATTGCAGATTCGAATTGGCAGAACAGAGCAACGACAGATCTTTGGCTAATCGATTCTGTTGCGTTTTCTTTTTCGAACCTGCAAGCCACTGAGAGGATCAAATTAAATGATCTTTATTGAGCCCGGTGCTGGCGCCGCACCGATCATCGACTTCATTAAGAGTTCTCATGGGCCAATTGACATCGAGGTATACTATCTGGCTAGCCGCCCGATCCTGCATGCCATGGCCGCCGCCCAGCGGCGAGGTCAGCTTGTGCGAGTGATCATCGATGGACGCCCATACAAGATGTCGCGCCACCTTGTTGCAAGGGAGATCGCCATGATCAAGGCAACGGGCGCAGAAGTCAAGGTTGCACCCGCCCGGTTTGATCAGGCTTTCCGCATCGATCACGCCAAATACGCGGTGACATCCCGTAGGGCGCTGATCGGGACCGCGAACTGGGATTACTCAGCATTTCATTGGAATCGCGAATACATCTTGACGACGTCAGACCCGTCTCTGGTTCAGGCTTTGCACATCGTGTTTCGGAGCGACTGGGACGATCAAAAGGCCGGTCGGCAACCGAGGCAGATGGCGCAGCGCTTGGTGTTGTCGCCGCGGTCGGAAGGTAGGCTTGCTGCGGTCATCGGCCAGCCGGGCAAGGTAGAGGTCGAGGCGGAGGAGCTTGGTGCGGCGCCCGATCTCCTCGGGGCGCTGGAACGGAAGGGGCGTGACGCCCGGGTCATTCTTCCTGCTAGGTTATCATCGCTGGATGAGCGCAACGTCGTTGCGCTGCGGCAGGCTGGTGTAGAAGTTCGTGAATTACCTGTTCGTCCAATTTACATGCACGCAAAGATGATCGTGGGCAACCGCATCGGCTTTATCGGCTCCGAAAATGTCTCAAAGGCGAGTCTCGATCACAATCGCGAAATCGGAGTGATTGTGGAAAATCGCACCGAATTGTCGCAACTACGACATCAGTTTACAGACGATTGGGAGTCTGCAGTCCAGTAGGTGCCGTTTGGCCACCTTGATCTGGCTACCGCGGTCCGTTTCACCGCAGCGCAAAGAAATCCAGTCGCCGATCGCTACCGTGCGGCCTTAAGAAGTGATGCGTAAGTGAAGCGTCTTAGACCCGAATTGAACAGCGAGTCTGAAATAATTCAACAAAAACAGTACAGTACAAGGCGCGCGGTTTCTTAGCACCGCGCGCAGGTCATTTTCGCGAGGGTGCGGATCAGGTGGCGGGTGCGCCGCGCACGTTGGCCGGCAGGGCGACGCCGGCGGCCTTGAAGACCGGGCCGAGCGAGCTGGTCGTCGGCGTGCGCAGGACCATCTGCTGGCCGCGCTTGCTGATGGTGACCTCCTGCAGCCGGTCGAGATCGCCATCGGCGAGGACGGCCTCCTTGCGTCCGAGGTTCTTGATGATGCGCTGCGTGGTGCGGCCGCCTTCGCGGACGCTCTCGACCAGATAGAGATAGCTGTAGCCGTTGTTTGCTTCTCCCACACGAACATGAGGAATTGGCAGCGCGTGCCGACAAAAATGTCAAGCTAAAGCCGTAATCAGATCACATTATTTAGCACCACGTTTTTGAAAAATCCCGGCGCACCTTCTAAAATCCAAAGCGAAATCAATGGTCTATTATTCCCATACCGTATCATTTCGGATTTTGCTGTTGAGGTCGGGCTTGGGTTCGAACCGCACGATGTCTGGGTCCTGTGGAGGAGATGGCTCTTGCTAACGCATTCTCGCCCAGAAGTGAATTTGGCTAGTTCGGAGTATCTACAAGGCTGCACTTCTACGTTACCAAGCGTGATTTTGCCTGCCGTGGTTCTGCTAGGTATGCTGTGGTGCCCGGTCTGATGCTGGCCGTGGCGAGATTCTGGAAGCACGTATCGAGGCGCATTCTAGCGGAAGAGAGGAGGGGCCATCCCAATCCCGAGCCCGGCAGTCTCAATTATACCCCGGTGATTTTATTCTGTGCCCTTGGTGTTGCGCTCTCATGTTTGTGCCGTAAAATGGGTCGCTCACTTGGTGCGACCCGTTGAAAAAAGTGACGCGAAGCCGGTTTCAGCGGCAGGCAAGAGAACAAGTGGTTTTTTTGAAATTTTACCCAACAGCGACTAAAAAACTTAGGTAGATCTGTCTTGAGGAAGATTAGTGCGGCCCAGTGGTTATGCGCCGGGGTATGGTTTCAACAGCATACTGAGTTGTTGGATGCGATCACATTGGATGCGGTCATTCGTAGTCGCTGGTGCTCTTGCACTACCGGTGAGCGGCGTAGCCGCCACAACGGCGTATGCCGCAAAGTTGGCCGGCATTGTGATGCCGGATTTCCGGACTGTGGACGGCGTAAATCTCGTGCTGAATGGCATCGGCCTTCGTACTTATTCGATTCTCCGTATCAACATCTATGTGGCTGGTCTTTATCTCACGCATCCAGACCACGACGCACAGTCGATCCTCGCGTCACGGTCGATGAAGATTTTGCGTATCCACTTCGTGCATGCCGTCAGTGGTGCCCAGGTTCGCCGTGCATGGCGGAAGGGTTTGATCAGGAATTGCAGACAACCTTGCACACTTCCAGCATCGCCGCTTCATCGTTTTCTCGACGCTGTGCGTCCCGTCCGTGCAGGAGAGAACTTCACATTCGTTTTCGATCGATGGGGGGCGGATGTCTACGAGGGCCGCCGCCTACTCGGCCGCATAGCGAATCCCCGGTTCTCACGTCTGATGCTCGCGGTCTTCATTGGTCATCATACGGCACAACCGACGCTGAAACAGGAATTGCTCGGAGTTGGCGAAAAATTATCAGCGCGTTAAGAACGAAGAGTAAACGGTGGAACCTATTTCATCCGACGCGGAGCAAAGCTTCGCGACCAATCCGCACGATTGGGTTTATGAAAACACTAACGAACGAATGGCTTTCGATCCGCCCTGAGAACTTGTCATCGGCAAGCGAATCCCCGAGGCTCTTGTATGGGGTTCTTGACGTTCAGGCGGCCTGATATTTGGACTTGGTTTCCCAGGGCATGAGTTCGTCGATGCGGGACGGTTGCCAGCCGCTGACGAGGCGGGTGATGGTTTCTGCGAGATAGGACTGAGGATCGACGGCGTTCAGCTTGCAGGTTTCGATCAGTGAAGCCACCGCGGCCCAGTTGTGGAGTCGCTCGTGGTTTGTGAGACGTGGACACGTAGCAGAACAGCAACATCGAGCGCTTCAGCTGGACGCTCCTCTTGAAACAGCCGGCCACTGGCCGATATCCGGCAACTGTTAGCGTGAAACGAGTGACACTCATGCCCCCGATCAACTTTTAAACGTTGTCCAAACCGGACGGCCGAGTTCGACTGACTGCGGTTGCTTTGGAAACGTTTCTTTCGTTGAGTGGCCAATAAAGGGCTAACCGGCATTGAGGCGGCGGCGCTCCTTGGTGCGTCAAGAGTGAAGTGGTGGCGAAATTGTTGTTGTGATGGCGTCTGCGTCCAACGTTTAGGCGCATGAAGACGACGGTGTTGCTGAAATTTTGGGAGATGACCGGCATTGAGCTAGGTTCTGTGGACACTTACTGTAACCACAGTACGATGGCTGCGAGTGTGACGACGGCTCGATAGTTTTGGGCGGTCTTTTCGTAGCGGGTGGCGACGCGGCGGAACTGCTTGAGCTTGCTGAAAC
>JAJZCS010000110.1 GCA_021829055.1 Pseudomonadota bacterium | reverse complement strand
GTCCTCGGACATGGCCAGGTGCGGCCATAATCTGCGATGACATCCCCCGCTTTGGAGACCGGCGCCGCGTTCGGATCGGTCTGCTGGGAGGTAGCTTTAATCCCGCCCACCCCGGACATGCACACATCGCACGCGTTGCATCCAATCGTTTGTCTTTAGATCAGGTCTGGCTGCTTGTTTCGCCAGGCAACCCCCTCAAGCGACGTGAGGGAATGGCACCGATAGCGGATCGCCTCGCGTCGGCACAGGCAATTTCGGATGGCCGGCGCCTGGTTGCTACTGCAGTCGAAAGCCGCCTGGGAACACGATACAGCGTTGACACGTTAAGGCAGCTGCAGCGGCGCTTTCCTTGTACAAAGTTTGTCTGGTTGACGGGTGCCGACAATTTTGTCGAGTTGCCCCTATGGCATCGCTGGCGGCAAATTGCCCGAATGATACCCATTGCCGTCCTCCCGCGCCCCGGCGCAACCCGCCAAGCACTAGCCAACCAAGCTGCACATTGCCTCCGGCAGGCTCGTCTGCCGTCTCGAGCAGCGACAATTCTTGCTAATTCGCATGCGCCACAATGGAGCTTATTGCCGATCCGTGAAAATCCTTTATCAGCGACTGCAGTTCGTGACGGACTCGTCAACAGCCAATCCAGCTTATTCCCAAGGAGGCCCGATCATCGCCCGCCCCCCCGCCCGTTCGGCTCCGCCGACACCGCCCACAGCCCGCCGGCGCGCCACAAGAAGGCCGCCAAAACAAGCTGACGCCGCCCCGAAAATGCCAGGAACTCCACGGAAGAAGGCTGTCATCGCCGGACCAAAAAAATTATCACCGCGGCGCCAGCCGGCCGACCAACTAGCGTTAATGCAGCAGATAATCACGGCCAGTCTGGAAGATGACAAGGCTGAAAATATCGTTGTTCTTGACTTGGCCGGGCGTGCCAGCTTCGCAGACCGCATGGTCGTTGCTACAGGTCTCTCAGACCGGCAGATAGCGGCCATGGCTACACATCTGACCGAGAAGTTAGCTGAACTCGGCATCAAACGTGTACAGATAGAAGGCACGGCAGGCAGTGATTGGATTCTGCTCGATGCGGGCGATATCGTCGTGCATTTGTTCAGACCCGAAGCTCGCGCTCTTTACGCGCTCGAAAAAATGTGGGGAGCAGACCTCGACGAACCGATTTGAGTCACTGGCAAGATGAAGCTCTCCGTCATCGCGATTGGACGCGACCGCAGTGGCGCGGAAATAGAACTCTTCGAGCGCTATGCGGCACGACTCAGACCTGAACTATCACTGACAACGTTCGGCGATGGCGTCGGAACCGCGGCTGAGATCAAGAGACGCGAAGCTAAGGCGATTTCGGCGAAACTGCGACCTCGCGACTATGTCGTCGCACTCGATGAGGCTGGTGTGCTGATCGACACCGTGGGACTCGCGAGTCTGCTGGATCAATGGCGCCTTACTGGCAATGACTGCGTTTTCGTTGTCGGTGGCGCCGAAGGGCTTGATGCGTCGATTCTCAGCCGGGCAGCCGTGACACTTTCACTCAGCAAACTCACGTTCCCGCATTTGCTCGCACGCGCGATCCTGGCTGAGCAGCTTTACCGGGCTCAGAGCATCCTGGGCGGCCATCCGTATCATCGTGCATCGCACGCTTGACCTTGTCCCTCCGCTTGCCGCATCTGTTCTTTGAACGGACCGAGGAAATACGCGAGAATGTCACGGCGGACAGTAATGCTGATGATTCTAGACGGCCTTGGCTGGCGCACGGAACCTTCAGACAACGCAGTTGCTCTTGCACACCAGCCGAATTTCGACCGTTTTTGGGAGACTGCGCCGCACGCGTTCCTGCGGACCAGCGGAGCTGATGTCGGTCTGCCGGACGGACAGATGGGCAATTCCGAAGTGGGTCATCTTAATATCGGTGCTGGCCGCGTGGTAATTCAAGAGTTGCCCCGCATTGATACCGCAATCCAAAATGGTTCCCTCTCTCGCAAACCGGAACTCTCTGCGTTCATCGCCACTCTCAAGAAAACAGGCGGTAGGTGCCAGCTGTTCGGCTTGGTTTCCCAAGGTGGCGTCCATGCCCATCAGCGCCATATCGCGGCTGTCGCACAACTGATTGCGGAGGCAGGAATTCCTGTGTTTATCCACGCCATCACAGACGGTCGTGACGCGCCCCCAAAATCCGGCGCACACAGCATAGATCAACTGCTCCAGGATCTGCCGAAAGGCGCCGAGATCGTATCCGTTTGTGGTCGATATTTTGCGATGGATCGCGACAATCGCTGGGAACGCATCAGGCGTGCATACGACCTGTGGGTCAGCGGTAGGGGCGCTCGGGCAAAGAGTCCAGGCGCCGCAATACGTTCAGCGTATACAGCTGGCAACACCGACGAATTTGTCGAACCTGTAGCAATTGGTGACTACAGCGGGATGGACGATGGCGATGGCCTCTTATGCGCCAATTTTCGCGCCGACCGTGTCCGTGAGATTCTTGCGGCCTTGCTTGAGCCCGGTTTCTCCAGTTTCGAACGCGCCAAAACAATTCATTTCGTCGGGGCGTTAGGAATGGTCCCCTATTCTCGACCGCTTGATAAGCTTATGGCCTCCCTGTTTCCACCTGAACCGATGCAGGATCTGTTGGGAGAAATTGTCTCTAGCGCTGGGCTTCACCAGCTGCGCGCCGCCGAGACCGAAAAATATGCTCATGTAACCTATTTTCTCAACGGCGGACGCGAACAACGATTCCCGGGTGAAGATCGTATTCTGATACCGTCTCCGAAAGTCGCTACCTATGACCTTAAACCAGAGATGTCAGCGCCGGAATTGACGGACAAAGTCGTCGCAGCAATCAACTCTCAAAAATATGACCTTATCGTGCTGAATTTTGCCAATCCAGATATGGTTGGCCATACTGGCAACCTCCGCGCTGCCATTCAGGCGGTCGAAGCTGTTGATACCGGACTTGGTAAAATCGCAAAGGCGGTCATTGGGCAAGGCGGGGCATTGCTAGTAACTGCCGATCACGGCAATTGCGAATTAATGATGAATCCGGAAACCGGCGGACCGCACACAGCACACACGACAAACAAGGTACCGGTACTGCTAATCGGAGCCGGCGGTGATCTCCGCCTCCATGATGGAAGACTTGCGGATGTTGCGCCCACACTCCTTTCTCTTATGGGCCTCGCGCAACCCTCGGCGATGACGGGAAAGACCCTTCTAGATGGCGTATCCACAGCGCCGTGACATAGCAATATTGGTGCTATTCGCACTGATCCTAACAGTTCCGTCAGTGTCGGCAAAGGAAACGCTCAAAACCCATATTGAGCAAGCTGAGCAGAGCCGCTTGGCAGCAGCGCACGCAGCCGCTTCTCACGCTGCAGCGGCACGGCAGCAGGCCCTTGCAGCGGCACGGGCTCGTGATAGGGCAACTACTCTAGTCCGGCGTGAAATCAACGTCAACGCGGCGCTGCGCCAGGATGAAAACCAGACTGCAGCTATTTCGTCACGTCTTGCCTCACTGCAGGTAGCGGCAATCAGAGCGCAGGAGAAGCGAAATCAGGACGTTGCCGCGTTAAAGCCGCTCCTTCCGCTTATCGTCCGGATATCTTTGCACCCGAGTGCCTTGCTGCTCACGGCGGCTGCCACGCCTAGTCAGGCAATGGAAGGAGCTTTGCTAATGCGTGGCCTCACCAAGAGGATTGCGCAACGCGCAGACTCCCTCGCAAGGGTGCAGGCCAAACTCAGCGCTCTACGTACCGCGATGATGGCACAACGCGTCGCGATGTTTGACGCTGTGGCAAAGCAGAGGGCCTTACGCGGGCATCTTGATATCGCGATTGCGAATGATCGGAAGCTAGCTGCTGCTGCCCAAAAATCGCGGGCAGTTGATCTTCATGAGGCAGAGCAAGCAGGCCGCCAAGCCGGAACGCTCGCCGGGATTATCGTCCGGCTTAAAGCCCAACAGAGGCAACGTACTGTTGCCAACCATACCGTTGCAGCCAACATCCGAATTCCACGCCTATTGCGTGGCGCTCCGGTCGCCGGACGACTCGTTCGAGGTTTTGGTGAAAACACGATTGCCGGCCCAGCTACTGGCGACACGTTTGCGACAGCGCCTGCCGCTGTTGTCAGTGCGCCCTGCTCTGGCCGGATCGCCTTCGCACAGCGCTTTCAGTCATACGGCAACCTGATGATCCTTACTTGTGACAGCGGCGATGATTTCGTGCTTGCCGGCGTTGAACGCTTTGACGCCGCAGTCGGTACGCCTGTTGTGGGCGGCCAGCCCGTCGCGCGAATGGCTGGCTTCAATCCGAAGGATCCTGCGGCGCAGCCGAGACTGTATGTCCAGCTCCGCCGCGACGGGCGGCCGATTGACCCGTCGACCGTCTTCGCGTCGAAGTCAGCCGCCAGATAGTCACCTGTGAAAAATGGAATTTTGCTGATATGGTCGTGATTTTTTTTGTGTTTGGCAATATCTCGTTATACAAGAGCCAGGGTGGCTTTGGTTAAAAAACCTTGCAAAATGGGGGGAACGTTGCGCGATCGGTGCGATCGTGATTCCTACGCTTTCTGGCCGACCATCATGCGTTCGGCGTGGAGGAGAGAATGCCGCCGAAGCTGAATGCGCCGTAAGCGAAACCCCAGGGCCGTTCTTCTCATGAGTGGGTGACTTGTGCTCGTTGGATGTGGAGTTTGGGCATTGAGCGGTCGCTATGGACGTAATTGACGACGACGCGAAGGCGGGATTTCGGCGAATTGAGGTTCTGACGGGGCTGGTGCGGCGGCAAGGTCGAGCATCCGCTGGTTCCAATGGTGGCAGCAGTGACTGACGATATCCTTGTGGTTTCGGGAGGTGCGGTTGGACAGTCAAGTCTCGCGCATGAACTGCCAAATGTTCTCCATGACGTTCAGCTCCGGGCATTTCGGGGTAGCGGCAGCAACGTGATGTTGGCGGGCAAGGTGACGTCGCCGGAAAAATGCCATCCGGCCTGGTCGAGGAGCAGCACCGCATGCCGGCCGGGTTCGACCGCGCGGCTGATCTCGGCCAGGTGCAGGCTCATCGCCGCGGCGTTGCAGACGGGCATGACCAGAGCCGCGCCCAGCGCCAGGTGATGGCGTTCTTCCGGCCGATGCGTGCTTTTCGTCGGCGAACCGGATTTCTACCGCGTCGAGACCGATGCCTTGCTCGCGCGTGATGCCCGCCAGAGTGGCCGGGAATCCTTCTTGAACGCCTCGATCGCACCTTCAGCCTGAGGGTGGTGCTTCGGCCGGGCCGAAAGCTTGCGGTAGCCCACCACACGCAACTCGCGGTTCAGCGTCTGGGGCGAAACCGAGACACGGAACGCCTCCCACAGCCATTGGCCGAGATCGCACAGCCGCGCCAGCGCACCACGCCGTGGTGGACGGCAGGGATCGGGCCAAAATTGATCTGTAGGGCCAGCCGCCCGGCGGTGCGCGTCGGCCCCCCAGCCGCGGTGTCGTCGGGCCGAGTGCCTTGCGGCCAAGCAGCCCTTCCCGCCCATCGGCGTTGAACCGCATGACCCAATCCAGGACGATCTGCAGGGTGACGTCGCCGATGTGTGCCGCCTCTCCGGCCGCGTGCCACCCTCGTAGATCGCCGCCAAGGCCAGCAGGCGCCGGGACTGGCCAGCGTCCTTGCTTCACCGCGCCAGGCAGCGAACTCCGACAGCATCGAAATCAGCACAAAGGACAATGACGCGCGGCATCGCAGATCTCCAGGAACCACCACAACCATGAATCAGATCGCCGCCACGTCGGAGAAGCCCCCTCGTGAGCCACAATCCACAAGAATTGGTATAAGAGACTACTAACGCCGGGCTCATGCAGCTGTCAGTACCATCCCCCGGCCGCGAGAGTGAGATGCCAAGCCTGCCAAGAAACATGATGGCGCTGTTGCCATTTACCGCCCTGCTTTTTGGTTTTGCGACTTTGCCAGGCGCGGCGCCACGGTTCTGGCATCGCCGCAGCGGATGGCTAGTGCTTGGCGTGGTCGCCGTCTACGTCCTGCTGACGACGGCCGAACATGGAACAGGAGCAGCAGCGGCAGCTGTTGTTGGTGCGTTGGCAGGCCATTTTCTGCCGTTCATCACTGTGCTCATGGCATTGTATACGCTGGGCGGCGGCGTTTTGATCGCCGGGGGACCATGGGGTCGCCCGATCGGCAATCTGGCGTTGCTGGCTCTTGGAACGGTCCTGGCGAGCCTGATGGGCACCATCGGGGCATCGTTGCTGCTCATCCACCCATTACTGGCCGCCAATTCGGCGAGATACGAAAAACGGCACCTGGTGATCGCGTTCATACTTCTGGTTGCGAACGCCGGCGGTGCACTGACGCCGCTTGGAAACCCTCCTTTGTTGATAGGCTTTTTGCGTGGCGTACCATTTTTCTGGCCGGCGCGCTTTCTTTTGCTCCCAATGCTGATCGTGACGGCGCCCATACTCGCGCTAACGTTTGCTCTCGACGCGTATCTGTACCGACGAGATCCGGCACCGAAACAGCAGAGGTTGCGCCTTCGTGGAGGGCACAATGTCATCATGTTGCTGGTGTTCGTTGCCGCCCTGACACTCTCCGGAATTTTCCCGGGCCCGGACGTCAGGCTGGGCTCAGCGGAATTAACATCCGGACAAATTGCCCTGACGGCGCTGGCGTTGGGTGTGACCTGGCTCTCGGATGTGCGCACCGCGCGTGCCATTCGGATCCGCAACCGGTTCGCATG
>JAJZCS010000109.1 GCA_021829055.1 Pseudomonadota bacterium | reverse complement strand
CTCACTTCGTGTTTTCTATTCGGACCATTCAGACACAGGTGAAAACTTTCTCCGCTGCCTCAGTTTGTCGGCGGTGGAATCTCAGTGGTCTTAATCAAATCTTCCGTCAAAACCAGTTTAGCCCGCTGCATGTCACCGAAACGGAGCAAAACGGTCTCCCCGGTGTCAAGTTTGACTTGCGCTCCCGTGCAATCCGCTCCGAGCACGACCCCTGTGAAGCGCTTGCGGCCGAGCACGGTCGGCACCGCCATGTCGATCCGCGCCAAATGCCCCGCGAAACGGTTCCAATCCTTGACCCGCGTCAACGGCCGATCAATGCCCGGAGAACTGATCTCCAGCATCCACGCACCTGCAATTGGATCTTCAACATCCAGAACTGCCGAGACGAATCGACTGATTCGTTCACAATCTTCAACCGCAATCGATCCGCCATCTGCCCGATCAGCCATCACCTGGACAACGGGCCGCTGGCGCCCCGTGATTGCAACACGCACCAACTCGTAGCCCTGAGCTTCAAGCCCTGGAGCGATCATCTCGACTATCCGGCCTTCAAGGCCGGTATGGGTTGGTCGCGTATCGTGCAATGCCGCTGTCTCTGTCTCTGTCGCAAGGACGGACACCATCGTTAAGGTGCGATGAATCAATAACTAGCCGGAAAACAAAAAAGGCGGCCCCAGAAGGCCACCCCGATGCAATCCGGAGATTTGTGATCTTACATAATCCAAGCAAGCTCCATTTGCAATGGCCGTGATCAAGTCCCGCCGCAGATCAAAGACTTCCCAATATTGGGGCACAACCCTCGAAACATGCGTGAAACCAGAAGACGAGCAACCGCCACCTCACGCGCAAACAGCTTTGGCGGGATGATCAGCGGCTATTTCCGTCACAAGAGAAGAAACCCTTGCCTAGACTCGAAGTCTGCCATGCGCGTTAGCAAAAACGATCGCTGCGGTACATCACAGCCGGACACCCTGATATGACCCTACAGTGATTCACAATAACAATATTACATATTAATATTTGTCACCTTGTGGGGACGAATGATGTCTTACAGCGTTGAGTTACGTGAGTGCGCTGTCGGCTATGTGCGTGGAGGCGGCGGGTTGGCGGAAGCGGCGCGATTGTTCGGGGTCAGCCGGACGACTCTTTATCGCTGGCTTGGTGCGCCGGATTTGCACCCGAAACCCGCCAAAGAGCGCCGGCGGAAGTTGGATAAGGTGGCCCTTGCTGCGCATGTGCGGGACTTTCCGGAGGCGTTGCTGCGAGAACGGGCGGCGCATTTTGGCGTGACGATCAACGCGGTTTGGGTTGCGCTGAAGAAATTGGTCATCACCAGAAAAACCGACCCGGTATGGTGAAAGTCGTTGCGACGAAAGAATTACATTTCTGCGCCAGTTGCGCGCCCGGGTTGCCGGGCATAGCTGGAAAAACGTCGTTTATTTTGATGCGAGCGGTTTCCAGGCCAGTGTTCACCGGCCGCATGGCTGGGCGCCTCGGGGCAACAAGGTCTTTGGTACAATCACCGGCCACAACCATGAACGAACCAATCTCATCATGGCACAGCGGGGCCAAGCCTGGATCGCCCCGATGCTGTTTGGGGCAAATTGTCCCCATCCTCCCGTCACGCCATTGAATCAAATCACCAGCCGTTGGACCAGAGGGTTTTTGGAGGTACCCAGATACAGGCAGGTTTGTAATAGTTCGGGAGAGCGGAGGTTATAGTAGAGTCGCGGAGTTCGGCTTATTGCGCAAGCCAGCGTCCACAATCGTTTCCTCTTGACAGATGGTCGTCTACAATTCACCCTTGAACCTACCGAGGGGTGCGTAGATAACGCTGAGAGCCGCTGTTATACGGCAACCCTTTGAACCTGATCCGGGTTATTCCGGCGGAGGGACGGCGTATCCAAACTATCGCACCGCCCCGTCCGCTGCCAGTACCCAACCAAGGAGCGATCGATGAACGCGCAGACCAAACCAGCCAATGTTACGACCGGTTCAGTTGCAGGATCACGTAAGGTTTATTCGGCACCCACCGCCCATCCTGATATCGCTGTCCCTTTCCGCGAAGTCGATCTTCATCCTGCGGCCAATGAAGCGCCAGTTCGTCTCTATGATACATCCGGACCTTTTACCGATCGGCACTTTGTGCTCGATCTCGACGCGGGTTTACCGCAAGTCCGGGGCAATTGGCTTTCCAAGCGAGGCTTTGAGCGAGTCGCGCCCCGCCCAGTGAAACCCGAGGATAATGGATTCGCATCGGCCGACCGTCTCGTACCCCAGTGCCCTGCAACGCGCCAAGTGCTCGCAGGCGGTAACGGGGCTTTCGTCACACAATATGAATTTGCACGCGCCGGTATCGTTACAGAAGAAATGATATATGTCGCGCATCGGGAGAATCTTGGTCGAAGCCAGGCTCTTGAAGGTGCTGGTGATCGTTGCGCCGATGGCGAGGGATTCGGGGCCACGATTCCCGAGTTCGTCACTCCTGAATTTGTGCGTGCTGAGATTGCGGCCGGCCGCGCGATTATTCCCGCGAATATCAATCATCCCGAACTCGAGCCAGTTATTATTGGCCGCAATTTTCTGGTCAAGATTAACGCCAACATCGGCAACTCTGCGGTCACTTCGGGCGCGGCCGAAGAAGTTGAGAAGCTCGTGTGGGCCATTCGTTGGGGCGCTGACACCGTGATGGACCTCTCAACGGGCCGGAACATTCATAATATCCGCAGCTGGATTATGCGGAATTCGCCGGTGCCGATCGGTACGGTGCCTATCTACCAGGCATTGGAAAAGGTTGGCGGCGATCCCGATAAGTTGGATTGGGCCGTATTTCGCGACACATTGATTGAGCAGGCCGAGCAAGGCGTCGACTATTTTACCATTCATGCAGGGGTCCGACTGGCCTATGTGCCGCTGACGGCGAAGCGGGTCACGGGAATTGTCTCGCGTGGTGGCTCAATCATGGCACGCTGGTGTCTTGCGCACCACAAGGAGAGCTTTCTCTATACGCATTTCGATGAAATTTGCGACATCATGCGCAAGTACGATGTCTCATTCTCGCTTGGCGACGGACTGCGTCCGGGGTCGATCGCGGATGCAAATGATGCAGCTCAGTTCGCCGAACTGGAGACCCTCGGCGAGTTGACCAAAGTGGCTTGGGACAAGGGCTGCCAAGTCATGATCGAGGGGCCTGGCCATGTGCCGATGCACAAAATCAGAGAAAACATGGACCGTCAGCTTAAAGTCTGCCACGAAGCACCATTCTATACGTTAGGCCCCCTGACCACTGATATCGCGCCGGGCTACGACCATATCACCTCTGCGATCGGTGCTGCGATGATTGGGTGGTTTGGGACCGCGATGCTTTGCTACGTGACGCCGAAGGAACATCTCGGCTTACCGAATCGCGATGACGTCAAGACCGGCGTGATCACCTACCGCCTTGCGGCACACGCAGCGGATCTGGCGAAAGGGCATCCATCAGCCAAGCTGCGTGATGATGCCGTCAGCCGCGCGCGTTTTGACTTCCGTTGGGACGATCAGTTTAATCTCGGTCTCGATCCGGATACGGCGCGCGCATTTCACGATGAGACGCTGCCAAAGGATGCACACAAGGTGGCCCACTTCTGCTCGATGTGTGGTCCGAAATTCTGTTCGATGAAGATTACTCAGGACATCCGGGCCGATGCTGAGCGGACAGCCGGACTGGAACAGAAAAGTGCGGAATTTCGTGAGGCAGGGAGCAAGATCTACCTCGAAGAAGCGGCGATACAAAAGTGAAAGTCGCGATTATCGGTGCGGGCGTGATCGGCCTTGGAATTGGCTGGAGGCTCGCACAGCGAGGTATTGAAGTTACACTCTTTGAACGCGGCGCTGCCGGCGAGGGAGCTAGTTATGCTGCCGCCGGTATGCTCGCCGCTGCCTGCGAGACAGAACCTGGAGAAGCGGCGCTGGGCGTTCTCAATCGAGCGAGTATGCAGCTATGGCCGGATTTCGCTGCAGAACTGGAACATGCGTCCGGGATGTCGGTTGGCCTTCGGCGCGAAGGCACGCTGGTGATTGCGCTGAACCGTGACGACGGAGCCAAATTGCGCCATGACATGGCGTTCCAAACGAGTCAGGGCGTCTCTCTGGAATGGCTCACGCCGGCGGAAGCACGCGAGCGTGAACCTTTCTTGGCACCGCAGCTGGCGGGCGCAATGTTTTCGCCGGGGGATATTCAGGTCGATAACCGCGCCGTCGTTCGGGCGCTTCTTGAAGCTTTCCGTCGTGCCGGCGGGGTGCTCCGGGATACCACTACGGTGAATCGGGTCCACGGTTCGAACGGGCGTGTGGCGGGGGTGTTCGTAGCGCACCAGTTATTTGAGGCGGATATCGTCGTCCTGGCCGCGGGTGCCTGGTCAGGAGGCGTCGGTTTGCCAGTCCCATGCCCGTCGGTGCGGCCGATTAAGGGACAAATGCTTGCCGTGCAAATGGATCCGTCGGCGCCATTGCTGCGGCACGTGGTGTGGGCACCGCGGGCCTATATGGTTCCGCGGTTAGATGGGCGCTTGATAATCGGTGGCACGGTCGAGGAAAAAGGCTTTAATTCCGATATAACTGCCGGTGGCGTGTATGCGCTACTTGACGGGGCGTGGCGGGCCTTGCCAGGGATCGAGGAACTCAAAATCATCGAAACATGGGTCGGATTTCGGCCTGGCTCACGAGACGATGCTCCCATCCTTGGAGCGAGCGCTCTTCCGGGGTTGATGTTTGCGACCGGCCATCATCGCAACGGAATTCTGCTAACACCGATCACGGCCGACGCGATGGCTTCGACGATAATGGCCGGCAAGACGGACGAACGCATTACCGCCTTCGGCGCTGACCGGTTTGAGCAGGGCAGGAGTGTCGCATGAACAACGCAAAAATCCGGGTAAATGGGCAGTTCGAAGCGCTTGCCACGACCGTTTCAGCCTTGCTTGCCGCCAAGAATCTTGAGGCGGCGCGCGGGGTTGCTGTCGCGGTAAACAATTCCGTGGTGCCTAGGTCTGCATGGCCAACAACACATCTCACTAATGGTGATGTTGTCGAAATCGTTCGGGCGGTGGGAGGCGGTTGAGATGACGGCGTTAACGATCGCCGGTGAGACACTGTCGTCCCGTTTGTTCATGGGTACGGGTGGCTACCCGAACCAGGAGACCCTGCTAAATGCGTTGTCCGCGGGCGAACCGGCGCTTGTCACCGTGGCGATCCGGAGGATCAGCCTTGATGCTTATAGAGGATCTCTTCTCGCTGAATTGGGTGGGAGATATCGGTTGCTGCCGAATACCGCGGGGTGTGCGACGTTGCGCGAAGCTGTGACAACGGCGGAGTTGGCGCGAGAGGCGTTAGCGACTGACTGGATTAAACTTGAGATTATTGGGGATCGCGAGACGTTATACCCGGATGCAGAGTTTTTGATTCGGGGTACCGCCGAACTGGTCAAGACCGGTTTTACTGTCCTGCCTTACTGCACTGACGACCCTGTGCTATGTCGGAAGTTGGCTGACTTGGGAGCTGCGGCGGTGATGCCTCTTGGCTCGCCCATTGGGTCAGGCTTGGGAATCGCGAACCCGTATAACATCGAGCGAATTTGTGCGCAAAGCGACATACCGGTAATCCTTGACGCAGGAATCGGTACGGCGTCCGATGCGGCGCTCGCTATGGAACTGGGTTGTGACGCCGTGCTGCTGAACACGGCGATCGCGCGGGCACATGATCCTGTGCGGATGGCTGGTGCGATGAAGCACGCGGTATGCGCAGGTTATGAGGCGCGCCAAGCTGGCCGAATCCCTAAACGATTGCGCGCGGAGGCATCAAGTCCAGAACTTGGACTTATTGGTGCCTGATTGTGCTCGGCGCGAGAGGCCGCACGTGATCCTGAAGTGAATTAGCCATTAGAGCATTTTCCTATCTAAATGAATCGGATAAGGATTCCCAAAGCGGCTTTGATGTGATTCAAGATCTGTGCTGGCGAAGGGGGCCGGCATGGATGGCCAAACCAATTTCCATTGATCTTCGGCGTCGCGTCTGTGCTGCAATATCGGAAGGTCTTTCGTGCCGCGAAGCGGCGGCACGTTTCGAGGTCAGCGTGTGCAAGGCGATCCGCTGGCGGGCGCAAATGAAAGCCTCTGGTGACATTGCGCCATTGCGTAACGGTGGCGATCGCAAGTCAGGCCGGATTGAGGCGGAAGCTGAGTTCATTCTTCGCCAGGTCGCGGAGCGCCGTGACATCACACTGACTGAACGGCAAGAAAGACTCGCGGCGCAGGGAACCCGGGTCGGCATTGGGACGCTTTGGCGGTTCTTCAACCGCCGCAAAATCACCTATAAAAAAAGACGGCGCACGCTGCCGAGCAACAACGCGCCGACATCGTGGCTGCACGCGATAAATGGGCGGCCGGTCAGCCGCTCCTGAACCCCGAGAAGCTGGTGTTTGTCGACGAGACCGGCATCACCCACCAGGATGGCCCGCCTGCGCGGCAGAGCCCCAAGGGGTGAGCGCTGCATCGCCGCAATTCCTCCCGGCTACTGGATGACGACAACCTTCACCGCAGGTCTGCGTCGGGGCCAATTATCCGCATCAATGCTGTTGGACGGCCCCATCAACGGCCGCAGCTTCCTGGCGTGGGTCGAGCAATTCCTGGTCCCAACACTGCGTCATGGCGACATCGTGGTGCTGGACAATCTCGGCAGTCACAAAAGCCAGGCCGTGCGCCAGG
>JAJZCS010000108.1 GCA_021829055.1 Pseudomonadota bacterium | reverse complement strand
CCCATTTGCATTTCTTCATCCGGTGAAGCGGGTACTGAACGTACCGATGCCCCCGCGATGATAAAGCCGAACTGATGGATCGGATAGGACGGGTTTGGCACCAGGATTGTATCACCTGGGCTGCTGATCGCGTTAGCTAAATTGGCGAGGCCTTCTTTGGATCCCAGCGTCGCGATGACTTCTGTTTCCGGATCAAGCTTTACTCCAAATCGTCGATCATAGTAGCCTGCCAGCGCTCGGCGCAGACCGGGAATACCTTTACTTACCGAGTAGCGGTGACTGCGCGGATCGGCGACTGTCTCCACGAGCTTTGCCACAATATGGGGTGGCGTCGGCGTGTCTGGGTTTCCCATGCCAAGGTCAATGATATCTTCTCGCGCCGCACGAGCGGCCGCCTTTGCGGTGTTCACTTCGGCGAACACATAGGGCGGCAGACGGCGAATGCGATGAAACTCTTCGGTCATCGTTTATCCTCATGTGGCATGCCGGATTCCAGCTTGCGTTTATATATCACTTCGACAGCGCCACCGCGAGGACCGGTTAAAGCTGCAAGACGGATCGCTGAAGGAGGCACGCCGTTCAATGTCAGCGCATTCGCCACGGCGGTCGCCCGAAGCAAGGCCAAGCGCAGGGAGGTTGCGGTCCGACCAGCAGCAAAGCCTGCGGCGAGAAAGGCGTCATTTCCACGGCTCGCGGCTATGGAAACAAGTTTTGCTTTATCCTCGGCGTGCATGATGGCAGAGCCACGCGCAAATGCGATTAATACGGGCGCGATGCGGCTAGCTGGAGAGGGCGTTGTCATCGTAGTTGCTGTTGTACCTGCTGGCGCCGGAAGCTTGTTCTGGTGTGCGTTTGCCGCTTCCAGGCGGGCGCGGATCAATTGCCGCAAGGTCGCAGGCAATTGCGGTGGCCGTTTAGGCACGGACGCGAGGTTGCCATACGGTTCGTCCAGCCCCGGTGGGGGTGGGTGATTATTTTGCGCATGCCCGCCACCAAGGCGATCAAAGGTCTCAGGAAGCCGGGTGCAGCCCGCGAGCATGGTCAGCAGGCCGAAAGCAAGACACAGAGTCCACCACTTTTCGTATTTCACGGCTTTTATCGTATACCTCACGTGCCCCTCATCGATAACGCCGCCCTTGTAGCGCGGGGCGCCAATGGCCGAAAGGAGCATCCATGGCTGACCGCTACAATTCTGCCAACTCTCGCGCCTCCGCCGCAGGTTCTGTGGCGCCGGTTGGTAGCATGGCCGATATTGCGCTGCGTGCACAGCGTGTCGCCAGTGCTAAAGCATCAGGTGGCCCCGGTCTCGTCGGAGAGAGTGTGATCAGTCCATCTTCTGTCGGTAGCGCTTTCCTCGGAATGGGGGCCCAGCGTGCAGCTCATCCATCTCAGTTCTTTGAAATGCAAATGGGATTTTGGCAGAATTATATTACTCTTTGGCAATATTCCACGCAACGCCTAATGGGCGGCATGTGTGCGCCCGTGGTTGCTGAGGCAGAGGGTGATAAGCGCTTTCAGGACTCCTATCGGAGAGACAACGAGATCTTTGATTTTATCCGCCAGAGTTACTTGCTCTCGGTGCATTCTGTTTAAGATATTGTTTGTCAGGTTATCTGTATTGACGCGAAGACGGTGCAGAAACAATCTTTTTCGCAGGCCAATTTGCGGACGCGATGGGTCCCTTCAATTTTGCGTTCACTAACACCCGTGTCTTGCGAAAGACCGTCGCGAACGGTGGAGAGAACCTCATTCTTAGACTAAGTAATTTGTTGAGAGATCTCGAATCTGGAAAAGGCCGTTTGCTAATAAAAAAGGCAGATGAATACGCATTCGAAATTGGTCGCAGCATCGCGACGACATCCGGAACTGTTGTTTTTCATAACGATTTTATGGAGTTGATTCAATATACTCCACCCACCGAAAAAGTACGACGACACCAGCCGGTGATCTCTCCTCCTTGGATCAACAAGCCCTACATTCTTGATCTTCACCCGGACAACAGCTTCGTTCTCTGGTCTGTTTCGCGGGGCCACTCTGTCTTTGTTGTAAGTTGGATCAATCCTGACGAGAGCCTCGCGGCAAAAGATTTCGGCGACTATATGACTGACGGTGTGTTTGCTGCGTTCCGTGCCATCGAATAAGCTGCTGGGGAACGTCGGGTTAAGACCATCGGTTACTGTCTGGTCGGCACGCTGCTCGCGGCGACGCTAGGTTATATGGTTGTCACGTGCGATGATCGTGTTGCTGCAGCGACCTTTCTTGCGACCCTCACTGATTTCTCCGACGTCGGAGAATTGAGTATCTTCATTGATGAAGACAGCATACGTAGTCTCGAAGAGCGTATGCAGCGTAAGAGGCATATGGAAGCCATGTAGATGATGACAACGTTCAATATGCTTCGTGCTAATGATCTCATCTGGAATTTTGTTGTCAATAACCATCTTCTTGAGAACGGCCCGTTTCCGTTTGATCTGCTGTACTGGACTTCCGACGCAACACGCATGCCAGCTACAATGCATTCATTCTATATTCGTAACATGCACCAGAAGAGTTCGCCAAGCGTGCCCAACGGCATTTCTCTGGCGGGTGTGCCTATTGATCTGCGCAACGTTTCCGCGCCTGGGTATTCCCTTTCCTGCAGAGAGGATCACATCGTGCCTTGGGCTAGTACTTACTGGGGCGCCAAATGCATGGGGAGGGCAGAATCGCTTTGTGCTCGCCGGGTCAGGCCACATTGCGGGTATGGTTAATCCTCCTCAAAGCGGAAAGTATAATTATTTCGTGAGTTGCTGCCTGCCGGACATGCCGGAAGGGCGGCTCGAAGTCGCGATTGAGTTTTCTGGTTCCTGGTGGTCTGACTGGCAGCGCTGGGTCGCAATCAAACCTGGGGATGGTGCCCTTCGTTCCACTTGCGCGGCTCCCGGTCTTTACGTCAAGGTTCGCGCCGTTTGAACAAGTTGCACCGGTAAATATCCGTCATGCCAAGGGTCGCCATTATTCTACCCGCAAGGGAAAGTTTTGCACCAGACCGCGCGGGCGCAATTGCTATGGTGTCTTTTCGACATGCGTCCATTGATCAGGAAACCGTCGTTTTCGGCGGGAAACAGTCGGCAGCACCCTATTCGGGTGTCCGTTTTGTAGAAATTCGTCGAGAGTCGGTCTTCGGCTTTGGTCTGGGCGTACTAGGCGGCCTTATCCGGCTTCGCCCCTCAGTGGTTGAGGTGCATCAACAGCCGCGTTTTGCCCGCCTCATCGCGTGGATGATGCCGGGAACGAGGGTTCTCCTATTCCTGCACAATGACCCATTGACCATGCGCGGTTTGCGAAGAAGGGTGCAACGTGCTGCAACGCTCCGTCGTGTGCATCACGTTGTCTGTGTTTCTACTTATTTGCGCGATCGTTACCGGACGGGACTCATTGAAGATCAAAATCTAGTGACGTTACCTAACCCGCTGACTTTGGACGATCTGCCTACACCGTCATCCGTTCGGCGCCAAGAGATCCTTTTTGTTGGCCGCATTGTAGCTGAAAAGGGGGTGCAGGATTTTATTTCCGCCTGTAAGATTGCATTGCCACGTTTGCCCGGTTGGTCCGCACGGATCATCGGTGGGGACCGCTTTGGGCCTGACAGCCCGGAAACAACGTTCGTTCAACAGATGCGTGCTGGGGCTGTGGCTGCGGACATTATATTCGAGGGACCGCAGCCACATCGTTACGTGCTTTCGGCAATGGCGGCTGCCGCAATCGTTGTCGTTCCTAGCCGATGGCCCGAGCCATTTGGCCTTACGGCCTTGGAAGCTATGGCTAGCGGCAGCGCCCTGATCGCAGCAAATACGGGCGGATTACCGGAATTGGTAGGCGATGCGGGTATTTTGTTTGTGCCAGGCGATGTTGGAGCACTCACACGCGCAATAACGGCTCTTGCGGACAGCGAAGCCGAGCGTGCTCGCTTGGCTAATCTTGGCCGTACCCAGGCGGCTGCCTATGATACTGCGATCATTGGGCTTCGCCTTGGGATCCTTCGTTCAGGATGAAAGAACGAACAATTGTCGTGTTGACCGATTGGTAAACGCTTGATCGTTTCAGTATTTGCCTAGGGCAAGGATGGAAAAAATAGCAACTGCATCGGTTGTTAAGAGGTATGTTGTCGCCGTCATCACGTTTGATGAGAACAATCTACCGTTTGGCTTGTGCATTGTGGCCGCCAGAATAACAAAAGTTTCTGCTGGCTTCCGAACGGTCTGATGACGTGGCCCTTGCCGCGGACTATCCGGTTTTCTGGTCAACGCAGAGTTGCGGTGAGCGCAGTCGCGGCGGCTCTTCCAGCGCGTGGAGGCTACGCATCTGATCTGGTTGACGCAGCCAAAATCTCCCTAACTTAGTTCGACTTTCCGGTAGGTGACGGCGGATACTTGTGCTCCCTTGCCAGCCTTTTAAGACTAGCAACAAAAATTCTTTTGGCGAAGAAAACTTTTCTTGCCGTCCCCCAGGGCTTATATCGGCGATAGCTTATTCTTCTTCGAAAGTTGTTCCACATGAGCCAGACTACTGATCTCATCCCCGTCACCGTCCTCACCGGATTCCTCGGTGCAGGTAAAACCACGCTTCTAAACCGCCTTCTCTCCGAGAAACATGGCAAGCGCTATGCAGTAGTCATTAATGAATTCGGCGAGAGCGGCGTCGATAATGATCTCGTTGTTGGCGCGGATGAGGAGGTTTTTGAGATGAACAATGGGTGCATCTGCTGTACCGTACGTGGTGACCTTATCCGTATCATTAATGGTCTAATGAAGCGTCGGGACCGATTTGATGGCATTATTGTCGAGACGACTGGCCTTGCGAACCCGTCGCCCGTCGCCCAGACGTTCTTCGTTGATGAAGATGTGAAATCGAGAACCCGTCTCGATGCCATCATTACTGTGGCTGACGCAAAAAATCTGCGCGCCCGTCTTGCGGACAGTCATGAGGCGAAGGATCAGATTGCTTTTGCGGACGTAATCGTTCTGAATAAACTGGATCTGGTTACGGATGACGAGCGCATGGAAGTAGAGCGCGATATACGCTCAATCAACCGCTTTGCTGCGCTCCATCACGCAACGCGGGGGAATGTGCCAATTGATCGTCTGCTTGGCCTTAGCGCATTTGATCTTGGCCGCATCCTCGAAACTGCCCCCGATTTTCTTGACGACGATTCCCATGTTCATGACGAACATGTTCAAAGTGTAAGCCTTAAGATTCAATCGCCCCTGGACGCCGAGTCGTTCAATAGCTGGATCGGAGGCGTATTGGCGACTCAAGGTCAGGACCTGCTCCGGACCAAGGGTATTCTTGCTTTTGCAAATGAAGACAAACGCTTTGCCTTCCAAGCCGTGCACATGATGGCTGATGGCGGCTACATCGGTCCCTGGGAGGATGGTGTGGCACGTGAAAGCAGGATTGTATTCATCGGCCGTGACCTAGATCGACCGATGCTGCGTCGTGGCTTCGAAAGCTGTATAGCCGCATGAGCTCGATTACTTCCGATCCCGATCCCGATCCCGATGCCATGCTCCGCTTGCGTGGCGTATCATTTGACTGTGACGCGTTTGTCACCAGCTTAGCGTTTACTCGCGCGAGCAAATTTGGCGTCTTCGCGCTAGGCAGCGGCAGTCTCTTGGTTCTAGACCTGTCGACAAAAACTTGGACAGAAACAAAGACCACTGATGGCGCAATCCTCACTGTCGCCGCAGATTTCGATAGCAACGGAATCCTTGCTGGCGGCGATGACGGGTCGTTGGTCCGCCTAGAGCCAGGCGGCGTGTCACAACTGGTCCAGATTGGTAAGTTTCCTACGAAGTGGGTCGAGCACGTCACCTCGATTCCCGATAAAAAGAATGCAATCCGCGTGGTTGCGGTAGGTAAGACAGTTCATCTCTTGGGCCCAGACGGTGCTACACTGCGCACGCTTGACCACTCTTCAACCGTCACGGGGCTGGTATTGGACGCAAAAATGCGCCGTATTGGAACGTCGCATTACAATGGTGCATCCATATGGTTTGTCCGGGCTGAACAGACCAAGCCACAACTGCACGAATGGAAGGGCAGCCACATAGGCATTGCCATCCATCCCGCCTTTACCGCCGTCGTCACAGGCATGCAGGAAAATGCGTTGCATGGCTGGCGTATGCCCGATGGCCAGCATATGCGTATGAGCGGCTACTCGGCCAAGCCCCAGTCGATTGGCTTTTCTGCATCCGGCCGTTGGCTGGCCAGCTCGGGAGCCGAATCGATTATCCTTTGGCCATTCTTCGGAGGTGGGCCCATGGGTAAAGCGCCCGTCGAACTTGCAGGGCGTAATCAGGCAATTGTACGCCACATTGCCTGCCATCCCGGTAATGAGGTGGTGGCGGCTGGGTTTAGCGATGGAATGGTCGTCGTCGCAGACATTGTTCGGGAACGGATCCTGCCGATCGCATCTCCTGGTCGTGGCTCCGTCTCGGCACTCGGTTGGAGCCCGGACGGTAGCATGCTTGGTTTTGGAACCGAGGCTGGATTTGCGGCAGTTGTTGATTTTACATCAAGGCTTGAAGAAAAATGAGTAGGTTTCATCGGTCCAAGAAACGTTGTCTGCATTGACGCCTTGGGTCTAGGCCTCAAAACATGAAGCTCTGAGGATTTATATCGGTCCGCTCGGAGCAAACAAAAGATCCTTGAAATATACAAGGCTGTTTTGGAGACTTGTGGAGAAGGGAGGAGCTGCGTCTTCCGCGTAGTCTTA
>JAJZCS010000107.1 GCA_021829055.1 Pseudomonadota bacterium | reverse complement strand
GCGCGCGACAAAAAATTATAATTCTTGGCGGTGGTCCCAATCGAATCGGTCAGGGAATCGAATTTGATTATTGCTGTGTCCATGCCGCGTACGCGTTACGCGAGGCTGGCTACGAAACGATCATGATCAATTGCAACCCTGAAACGGTTTCGACCGATTACGATACGTCGGACCGACTTTATTTCGAGCCACTCTATGCAGAAGATGTCACTGCTCTGATTAAGAGAGAACAGCAGAACGGCGAAGTTGTTGGCTGCATCGTGCAGTACGGAGGACAGACTCCGTTGAAGCTCAGCCAAGCGCTTGAGGCTGCGAAAATTCCCATCCTTGGCACATCGGCCGATGCCATCGATATTGCCGAGGACCGCGAACGGTTTCAGATACTCCTTCGATCGCTCAGCCTAAGACAGCCGGAAAGCGGCATCGCGCGTTCCGCCAAGGAAGCAGAGGCTATTGTCGCATCCATCGGATTCCCTGTCGTGATTCGACCCAGCTACGTACTCGGCGGTCGAGCTATGGAGATTGTCCATGACATCGCCAATTTACGCCGCTACATGCGTGAGGCGGTCGCCGTTTCGGGCAGTAATCCCATATTAATCGACCGATATCTCAACGACGCTATCGAGGTCGACGTTGATTGCATCGCCGATGGGCAGAACGTGTATGTTGCGGGCGTTATGGAACACATTGAAGAAGCTGGAATCCATTCGGGCGACTCGGCATGCTCATTTCCGCCTTATTCTCTGTCACCTGCCATCGTTGCAGAGTTGCGAACAGAAACCGAAGCAATGGCCAAGGCGCTGGGTGTGATCGGCCTAATGAACGTACAATATGCCATACAGGGAGAGACCGTATACGTTCTCGAGGTAAATCCTCGCGCGTCGCGTACCATCCCATTTGTGGCGAAGGCTACGGGAGTACCTGTGGCAAAGATTGGAGCTAGGGTGATGGCCGGCGAAAATCTGGCGTCGTTCGGGCTCGATCACAGCATTATGCCAAGCCATGTCGCAGTAAAGGAGGCGGTATTCCCCTTCACGCGATTCCCAGGCGTGGACGTCCTGCTGGGCCCAGAGATGAAATCGACAGGGGAAGTAATGGGACTAGACGCCAGTTTCGCACGGGCTTTCGCCAAAGCGCAGCTCGGAGCCGGCGTACGGTTACCGAGCTCAGGAACAGTGTTTCTCTCCGTGCGCGACAGCGATAAGGCAGCAATTGCCTCGATTGCGCGGCGCTTTGTCGATCTAGGTTTTCTGCTGCTCGCGACCCGTGGTACCGCAGCATACCTTTCGGAGGCCGGCATCTCCGCACGGCCGATCAACAAGGTCTTGGAAGGGCGGCCACATTGTGTAGACGCCATTCGCTCTGGTGACGTACAGCTTGTAATTAACACGGCGTCGAGCGCGCAGACGGTGGCCGACAGCTTCGATATCCGCCGATCCGCCCTGACGCACGGGATCCCGCACTTCACAACCATCGCCGGCGCCAGGGCGGCATCGCATGCGATCGCCGCCCTGGCAGCCGGTAGCCTTGAAGTTGCGCCGCTTCAGTCGTATTTCAGTTAATCACTTTGAATTGTGTCGTGTCCGGTGTTTTCCGGTCGCGGCACTTTATTTTATTCAGACCACCTGACTACTGTAGTGACTAAAGGAATCGCTGTGCAGAAATTCCCGATGACCGGACCCGGATTGCAAAATCTTGAAGCCGAGTTACGTCAGCTGAAATCGGCAGAACGTCCAGCAATCATCCGCGCGATTGCGGAGGCCCGCAGCCATGGAGATCTCTCCGAGAACGCTGAATACCACGCGGCGCGTGAGCGGCAATCTTTCATTGAGGGCCGAATCGCCGAGCTTGAGGAAATCATTGCCTCGGCCGAGATAATTGATATCGGATCCCTTTCCGGAGACACCGTCAAATTTGGAGCATTTGTCGATCTTTATGACGAGGAATCCGACCGTGAGGTCACCTACCACCTTGTCGGGATGCACGAGGCGGATATCAAGGCCGGACGGCTGTCAATTACAGCCCCTCTAGCCAAAGCGCTCATCGGCAAGCGTAAGGGAGACACGGTCTCCGTGCCAGCGCCCGGCGGCGATCGCGCGTACGAAATTCTGAACATCCGCTTCGGCGGGTGAGACCGTGCCCAGCGACAACCTGCTGAATTCCCGCCCCGATATCAAGGCGATCGAAGCAGCTGCAGCGCGTATCTCTGGCTCGGTTCAGCGTACGCCGCTTGTTTTTGCTGACGCACTATCGCGCGCAACTGGTGCCGAGATATACCTCAAGCTGGAAAGTCTGCAAGCAACGGGAGCTTTTAAAGAACGAGGAGCGTCAAATCGCATTGCCTTACTGACCCCGGAGGAGCGGACTCGCGGAGTAATCGCGATGTCTGCAGGCAATCACGCTCAGGCTGTTGCACGGCACGCGCACCTCGCCGGGATTCGAGCCACCATCGTCATGCCTAAATTCACACCTGCCACTAAAGTAACACGAACGACGGCTTGGGGCGCGCGCGTCGTACTGCACGGTGAAACTCTTGCAGAAGCAGCCGCCTACGCTCATACTCTTGCGCTAAATGAGGAGTTCGTCTTCATTCATCCCTACGATGATCCACACGTAATTGCTGGGCAAGGGACACTGGCCCTTGAGATCATCGAGGATGCGCCTGATCTTCATGCGATGATCGTACCTACGGGAGGCGGTGGATTTCTTGCAGGTTGCGCCATCGCTGCCCGCGCCAAGGCGCCAGAACTAACCATCTTAGGTGTCGAGGTGGAATCATACTCCGGGTTTGCACAGATGTTGGCGGGTAAGCCCATCAGTGTTGGCGGTACGACGATTGCTGAAGGAATTGCAGTACGCGACATTGGCCGGTTACCTCTGGAAATCATCCGTGAACTCGACACTGAAATACTAGTCGTAACCGAAGCATCAGTCGAACAGGCTATTGCCGCACTGATCGAGGATGGCAAGGTGGTGGCTGAAGGTGCGGGAGCTGCCGGGCTGGCCGCAATTCTGGCCACCCCAGATCGTTTTCGTGGAAAACGTGTGGCATTGCCGATTTGCGGTGGAAACATCGACTCGCGCGCGCTAGCAAATATCCTGCTCCGCAACCTCTTGCGGGATGGCAGGATTCTGCGCGTCTTGATGGAAATTCCAGACCGACCGGGAGTTCTCGCAGACATCGCCGCACGAATCGGAAATCAGGGCGGGAACATCATTGAGGTTATCCACCAGAGACTGTTTGCTTCTCCCAATGTTCAAGCGGCCCATCTCGAGGTAATGATAGAAGCGCGTGATGCAGTCCATGGCAACGCGATTGCCGCAGCACTGGAAGAAGCCTATACCGTCCGCCGCGCCTGACACGCGTGAACGCTGCCGATGAATAACCCGCGCGGCATCGCACTGATTACTGCCCTAGGGTTTTCGTCAGGCCTGCCGCTTGCGCTTTCTGGATTCACGCTACGCCTCTGGCTGGCTCGAGCTCATTTGCCGCTCGCAGCGATTGGATTAACAGCCAATCTTGGCATCGCTTATTCCTTGAAATTCGTCTGGGCACCCGGACTTGACCATTGGTTACCCCCTCCACCGTTTAGCGCCTTCGGACGACGACGCGGCTGGCTGCTGTGCGCACAACTCTGTCTTGCTGTCTCAATCGCGTTCCTGGCACTAACGCATCCGGCAAAAAACCTCATTCCTACGTTGATTGCCGGTGCGTTGGTAGCATTCGTCTCAGCCACACAGGATATTATGATTGATGCGTGGCGAATCGAAAGTTTCGCATCACACCTGCAAGGTGCCGCAACGGCTGGTTATATCTGGGGTTATCGCGCAGCAATGCTGTGTTCTGGCGCAGGCACAATCGCACTCTCCGCGACTATCGGCTGGCATGCCGCAATCTTGGGACTCGTCCCGCTGCAAGCAATGGGAATTATTGCCACCCTTCTGGCACACGAACCTGCGCCCCCAAAGAAGGCAGCAGCAAGCGCAATCACAGCCAAATTCCGCGCGGCCGTCATTGCGCCGTTATTCGAGTTTTTTTCGCGTGACGGAGCGGTTATCATTCTTGCCTTTGTGGTCCTGTTTCGCCTTGGCGAAGCTCTCGCCGGCGTAATGCTCGCACCATATTACACTTATCTCGGCTTCAACCGAGCTGCCATTGCCATCGCAAATGGACCTGCGGCGTTGCTAGCCGTGCTGGCAGGAACCGCGATTGGCGGCATTATGGTGGCTCGGCTGGGAGTGGGCCGCGCCCTCCTGACCGCGGGTGTGTTTCAGACAGTGGCGCTTGTGATGTACCCGCTACTTGGGCTGTACCCCCATCTCCCGCACATCTTGCTTGATACAAGCATTCTTGAATCATTTGCAGAAGGTGTCTCGGATGCCGCGTTTATCACTTATCTCTCCGGCCTGTGCAGTCATGAATATACTGCGACGCAATACGCGCTCCTATCATCCGTAGCTGCAGTTGCGTTACGAACCGTCGGTGGGTTGTCTGGTTTCGCCGCACAGGCAATGGGCTGGATCCCCTTTTACGAATTTACAATTGTCTCCGCCCTTCCGGCAATGACCACGATGATCATCATTCTCCATCGTTATCCCCCGCAGCCAAGCTAAGCTGATCTGCCCCCTTCTGAGTGGTCCGAAATCTGTTTTAGGATTTTGGCCTGAAGGAGGACTTGGGTGGGGCGAAGAAGCACAAGCCGGAGGAGATCATCGGCAAGCTGCGCGGGGCTGAGATTGTTCTGGCGCAGGGCGGGACGGTTGCGGATGCGTGCCGGCGGATGGGGTGCCGGGCGGAGCTACTACCGCTGGCGCGAGGAGTATGGCGGTCTGAAGATGGACCAGGACCGGCAGATGAAGGAACTGGAGCGGGGAGAACGCCCGGCTGTGAAGCAGCTTGTGGTCGACCTGTCGCTAGACAAGGCGATCCTGACGGAGGCGGCACCAGGCACACCACCCACAACAAATGCTACACCAGCTTCAAGGATTTCAGCATCGCAATGTTGGATTTCTTGCGCAGCGACGTACCCAAAAACTGGAGCGCTTGGTGCGACGCGGTCACGGATAACTTTCGTATCATAAACCCAACGAAATACCGGATTTCTGACCTCAGCGGGGTATACATCAGCCAGAACAATTCATCCTAAACCCGCTCCATGAAATGCCCGGACTATACATCTAGCCATCTATGAGATGAAGCTGCCCCGGAACTTTATGCTAGGCTCTCGCCATGAAGAGTCTCATCAAGCCCCTGACGTTCTTCGTCGCGCGTGATTCGAAGCCCGACAAGACGATCAACAATCCAGAGCAACCCAGCCGTCCCCACGCCACAGTACAAAATCGTCGCCACAACGCCGACTAACTGCACGCTAAGCTGATGTAGGCCAGCACGTACCATCCCATTGGAAAGAGGAGCAAATGCAAATATGCCGGTCGCAATAGTACCGAAAATGCCACCTACGCCATGAACGCCAAATGCGTCCAAAGAATCGTCATAGCCAAGGCGAATCTTGGCGACTGTGACGGCCCAAAAGCAGAGCAGGCCCGCACCAACACCAATAACGAGCGCGGCCCCTGGCAGCACAAAGCCAGCAGCCGGAGTGATCGCCACAAGGCCTGAGACTGCCCCTGAAATCCCACCAAGTACAGTCGGCTTTCCGCCAATGATCCACTCAATGAAGGTCCAAGCCAACGTGGCACCAGCCGCTGCCATTTGCGTAGCAAGTATCGCCATAGCTGCGTTTGGGTTCGCGCCACCCGCGCTACCCGAGTTAAAACCCAACCAACCCACCCAAAGAAACGATGCACCTACCACAGAATATGACAAATTCCACGGCATCATGTTATCTTGGCCGAAACCGACTCGTTTACCGAGATAGATGGCACAGATGAGCCCTGCGATACCGGAACTCGTTTCTACCACAGTGCCGCCTGCATAATCAGCGATTCCCAGACGATAAAGCCAACCATTTGGGCTCCATACCCAGTGAGCGATGGGCACATAGATCAGGATTGACCACAAACCCATCAATACAAGTAACGCAGAGAACTTCATTCGCTCGGCAAAGCTTCCGGTAATAACCGCTGGCGTAATGATAGCGAATGTCATCTGGAAAAAAATAAAAGCGCTTTCGGGTATGCGCATATGTACGGCTCTAGAAAGTCCATGTCCGAGAACTAACGGGGCGTTCCAATCTCGAGCCAACCCCCCAAGCATCGCATTCGATACACCCCCGATGAATTCGTTGCCATTATCAAATGCCAAGCTGTATCCGATGATTAGCCACAGTACCGAGACCAAAGCGCAAATCACGAAACTTTGCATCATGATGGAAAGCACGTTCTTTTTGCGTACCATCCCACCATAGAACAGTACCAAGCCGGGTATAGTCATCAGCAATACGAGTATGGAACTGACCAAAACCCAAGCAGTGTCGCCCGGATTCACGCCGGTTTGTGCCGCTTTTGCAGGCACACCAAACATAATCAGCGGGAATCCACATGCCGCCGCAAGCCAAGTCCGTCGCTCCATCGCGACCACTCCCCTGTTTATTTTTTGCCGTCCAGCCGGCTCGGTTCACCGTGTAACGCGCTTCGCACGCAATTATCATACCACTTCTGAATAACGATCTTGGTGTGACAGAAACAAGGCTGGACACCTCCATCAACCACCTGATTTGAGTGATTATCGGGATCCTGGGCTGGATTGGGAGTAACAGCCGGCGATTGGCGGCGTCATTGTGTTTTTTGGTGAGAGCGGTTTTGATTTCCGGGCGTACTGATCCCATCGCTGCCGGTCGCTCATGGAAGATCAGGC
>JAJZCS010000106.1 GCA_021829055.1 Pseudomonadota bacterium | reverse complement strand
GAACAAATTGCGCTCCGAAAAATCTACATTCAGATAACCTGCCTCAGAAAAAATCCGCATCTTTCTTTCCGTCTTCAATGAAATCCTACTGGCGGTGATCGTCGCGACACAACCGTCCACGAACCGTACCCGGGCATTCGCAATGTCATCATATTGACTCGCAACAGCTGCCCCAACGGCGTCAACGCTCTCGATCGGCTGATCGACGAGTGCAAGGATCAAGTCCAAATCATGGATCATTAGGTCGAGAACGACGGAAACATCTGTGCCTCGCACCTTGAACGGAGCCACCCGAACAGCTTCAATGTAGAGTGGCCGCCCCATCTTCGCTGAAACCGCGCCGTGCGCCGCGGAAAATCGCTCCAAATGACCAACCTGCAACACGCAACCACGTGCTGACGCGATAGCCGCCAAGCGATCCGCCTCCTCGACGCTCGCCGCAATCGGCTTTTCGACGAGCACGTGCAGCCCTGCCTCCAATGCCTGCGTCGCGGTCGGAAAGTGCACATCGGCTGGGGCAGCAATGACCACCGCATCTGCTCCCGCCAAGAGTTCCGGAAGCGAGAGCACTGCTGTCCCCACTTCCTCCGCGACCTGCGCAGCCCGCGCCGAATCGATATCGTGCACGCCGATCAGCTTGGCGCGCTCCGCTCCCGCCACCTTTAGAGCGTGGTAACGACCAAAATGCCCAGTTCCGATCACCCCCACCCGCAATTGTGTCATTTGTTCCGCTCCCGTTGTCTCTGGGCACTCCCGTGCCGTCAAAGCTTAGCCCGTGCAAGCCGCTCAGCAACATGCCCCTTGCGCCTCGGGGAACTGGCGGCCATACCACCGCAACCACGCATGCCGCCAGAGCCGTATCAACAAAACGGCCGGCATCATGCGTTGTAAAGCCTTGTCGCAAAGGAATTCGGAGGCCCCACAACCGGACGATGCTCTACTTCAGCCGCCTGAAAACTCTCTTGATAATACTCGTTTGCGCAACAGGCGTAGGCTTGGCGCTCCCAAATCTATTTGCACGCCCGGTGCCTTGGCTGCCTTGGCCACAAATTCACCTCGGCCTCGACCTCCGTGGCGGCTCATACCTGCTGATGCAGGTCGACATGAATGCGGTCATTCGGGAGGACCTGGCTGACCTCACCGACGAAGTCCGTAACACTCTGGTCAAGGCCAACGTTGCGTACACTGATCTCGGGTCGAATGCCGGCGCGAAGGACGTCAGCTTCCACCTCATCGCGCCCTTCGACGCGGCCGCAATCAGGAAACTGCTCACCCCGTTGATTACACCGGTCGAGGCCGCCGGAGGCGTTCCTGATCTTGACATCACGATCAGCCGGTCGGGCAACGCAAGACTGACACTGTCGCGTCCTGCCCTTATTGGCAAGGCGAGCCAAGCGGTCAGTCAATCCATCACGATTATCGAACGCCGCATCGATGGAACCGGTGTCGTCGATCCCCAGATCGCTCGTCAAGGCCGTGATCGCATCGTCATTCAGCTCCCGGGCGTATCCGACCCCAACCGGATCAAGAAACTCTTGGGCGAGACTGCTCACATGACCTTCCACATGGTCGCCACCAATGTCTCCCCCGAAACAAAAACAGCGGGGCCAGGCGTGGAAATCCTGCCGATGCAGGACCATCCTGGCCAGTCCTTGGCGATTCGCTCCCGCGTCTCGGTTGACGGCGCCGACCTGTCGAACGCCCAAGCCGGCCAAAATCCGCAAACAGGCCAATGGGTTGTCAATTTCACCTTTAATGCTCGTGGCGCCCGGAAATTTGCTGCTGTTACAACCGCCAATGTCGGCAAACCGTTCGCCATCGTGCTAGACAATAAGATCATCTCGGCGCCTGTCATCCGCGAACCAATCATTGGTGGACGCGGCCAAATATCCGGAAATTTTACGGCACGTTCTGCGACGAACCTAGCGCTCCTACTTCGCGCAGGCGCCCTGCCGGCGCCGCTCACCGTAGTTGAACAACAAAGCGTTGGCCCCGAACTTGGTGCCGATGCCATCAGAGCAGGCATCATTTCCCTGGCCGTCGGTTTTTCCCTGGTTATTGTTTTCATGGCCAGTTTCTATGGCCTCTTCGGATGGTTCGCTAATGTCGCGCTCGTGGTCAACCTGCTCATGATGTTAGGGATACTTTCTCTCATGGGAGCAACGCTGACACTTCCGGGTATGGCCGGCATTTTGCTTACGCTTGGCATGGCGGTGGACGCTAATGTCCTAATCAACGAACGCGTGCGCGAAGAGGCAAAACTTGGCCGAAAGCCGCTTGCCGCCCTAGAAGCTGGCTATAAGCGCGCCTACGGCACGATCATCGACTCGAACGTGACTACTCTGCTTGCCCATATCACCTTGTTTATCTTCGGCTCCCCTCCAGTACGGGGGTTTGCAGTAACCATCTGCGTCGGCATCATTTCTACCCTTTTCACCGCAACCGTCCTGGTCCGTCTGATCACGGCGCGTTGGTATGTTGCCCGTCGCCCAGCAGAGCTACCTGTCTTCTGAACGCCGAGAGATTAATCATGAAATTCATTACGCATCCCGCTTTCCGCCTCGTACCGGACGGGACCCAAATCCGCTTCATGAGAGGGCGCTTCATCGGTCTTGCCGTCTCCGCTTTTCTATCCACTGCATCGGTGATCCTTTTCTTCCACCCCGGCCTCAATCTCGGTCTTGATTTCAAGGGCGGCGTCGTGATTCAAGTCGCGACCCAAACCAAGCCAGATTTCGCGAAATTGCGAACTGCCCTGAATGCCAACCATCTCACCGGTGCCGGGCTGCAAAGTTATGGCCAAGACCAAGGAGTATTGATCAGCCTCGAGTCGGCGAATAACGCTGCGGCAACGCAGGAGTCTCTTAGGGAAGCCCAAGCTGCGATAAATACGGCCCTACCCGACGCGAAGATCCTCTCGACACAAGCAATTGGCGCTTCGGTGTCGGCAGAGCTGTTTGATCAAGGCCTGACGGCACTTGGCCTTAGCTTCGTCATGATCCTGATCTACATCTGGTTCCGATTCGAATGGCAGTTCGCCGTTGGCGCCGTCACGACCCTCGTTCTTGATGCGACCAAAACCATCGGCTTCATGGTCGTCACGCGAATTCCATTCGACCTCGTTACAATCGCCGCGATCCTCACGGTGATCGGTTATTCCACCAACGACAAGGTCGTCGTCTACGACCGCGTGCGAGAAAATCTCCGCAAGTATAAAACAATGCCGCTCCGAGGCCTGATTGATTTATCAATCAATGAAACACTGAACCGCACCCTTGGCACTTCTGGAACTGTCTTTCTCGCAGCCTTGCCTCTTGCACTGTTCGGGGGCGCCTCTCTGGCAGGTTTCGCATGGGTCATGCTGTTCGGCATCGTCGTTGGGACATCCTCATCCATCTACATTGCGGCGCCCATTCTTCTCCTTCTTGGCGAGCATCGCCTACGTCGAGGGGGCACCAAGCCCATTGACGACCCGACTGTTCCAAAAAAAACGACAGCGCCAAGTGCGCGACAACAGCGCCCCACATAATAAGACAAAACAAACATGGCGCTGTCTCAACAATACAACAAATATAAATTTTAAATTATTCCGCGCCAATTGCTAATTTATGGAGATTGGATCAAATCTTGTGCATGGCCGATTCGTCCGTTGCGTATGAAGTTGAGACGTTCGACGCCACAGATGTGACCTGTCTTTATCAGCCAATTATCCGGCTGCGCGATAGCAGACCGATCGCGGCAGAGGTGTTGGCTCGCCGCCGGGGGCAAACAGGCAGTTTACTTGGCCCAGAAACCTTTAAAAGTGCACTTTATGAGGGAGAATCTGCACGCCGCCTTACGAACTTCGTCGTGCAAGCCATTATCCACGATATCATGGCCGGTTACCTCCGGGCCGCACCCCTGATCTACGCGATAAATCTGCCTCTCGATGTATTGATGCAGCCTGATCTTCTGGAGCGGATCGACTACTTCCGGGCGCAAGCTGGAATAGATCCGCCCAAAGTAAGCTTCGAGCTGACTGAAACCCGGCCAATCCGGGATTTTGAACGCGCCGCCGCAGTTATCACGAGTCTGCGGCAGCGTGGCTACCGCGTCGCACTGGATGACGTTTCACCAGCGACGGAAGCTCTCGACTCGCTATTCGAACTGCCCTTCAGTACAGTCAAGCTCGACCGCAGCGTTATCGGTACGTTTGGCCGCGATCCGTCAGTTGAAACCTTTGTGGTCGACGTCGTTAGACGCGCCAAAAGGCTGCATTGTAATCTTGTCGCCGAGGGCATTGAGGACTCCTTAGTTCTCGACACCTTGTTTGCGCTCGGCGTCGGCTATGCACAAGGCTTCGTTCTGGCCCGACCGATGCCCGGTGTCGATCTCCAGTGCTGGTTCACCGACTGGCAGTCCGACCCACCAAAGATCCAGCCGTACCCACAAATTACCGTCGCATTTTGAGGGAACAAGCCTCAGGATACGACTGACACGCAGGTGACCCGCTCACGCCCTCGCCAGCAGCCATGCGCAGAGTCTGTGCCATCGCCTGGGTTCGGCGATCAGCTCGTCAACCCTTCAGCTATCATCGCCCGCCTTACCGCAGGGCGTTCCAGCATGCGTGCATAATGCGCCGCGATCCGCGGTGGTAATTCCATAGTTTTCCGCCCTTCCCCCCAGAACGAAACATAAAACAATGCTGCGTCGGCGATTGAAAACGTGCCGAGTAGGTAATCCCGGTCTCCAAGAAAGCCAGCGATTAACTCAAATCCTTCAGCAAAAATTCGCCGGCCTTCCATTCGTACCGTGTCGTGCTGCCCAGCGTCAGGCGCAAACCGCTCCGGTCGGAACATCCGGGCAAATCCATGCCCGTGCATAAACGAATTTATGTAAGCCATCGCTTCCATGGCTCTCCCCCGCTCAAGTGGTCCTGGCGGCCACAATCCAGCCGCCGGCACCTGTTCCGCGAGATACAGGGCGATCGCCAACCACTCGGTCAGTGCCGAACCGTCGCCCAGCACGAGTACCGGGACTTTTGCTTTTGGATTGATCGACCGGAATTCTGTGGTGAGATGCTCACCCGCCCGCAGATTAACCACCTGCGCATCATAGGAAGCGCCTATCTCTTCGAGTATGATGTGGATGCCGAGCGAACACGCACCCGGAGCATAAAGCAGCTTCATGATCTTCCTCTGAATCTGACAGGGTACCCAATTTAGTCGAATAGTGAGCTTACTGACGTTTCGTCAGAAATCCGCCGCATTGCCTCCGCCAAAAGCGGGGAAATCGGCAGCACCCGAATATTCCTTGTCGCAATCACGTCGGGTGTGGCGCGAATCGAATCGGTAATCGTGAGCATTTCGATCGGGCTAGCCTCGATCCGTGCGACCGCCCCGTTCGAAAGGACACCATGCGTGACATACGCAGATGCCGATCCCGCCCCTTGCCGTAGCAGCACCTCCGCTGCATTGCATAGCGACCCGCCAGAGTCGACGATGTCGTCCACGAGTATGCAACTACGACCCTCCACATCGCCGATCACGTTCATAACCTCGGACACACCAGCGCGCTCGCGTCGCTTGTCAATGATGGCGAGATCACAATTGAGTCGGCTAGCAATCGCCCTCGCTCGTGCCACACCACCAACATCGGGTGACACCACCATGATGTCACGCCCGGCAAACCTCGCTTTGATGTCCCGCGCAAAAAGCGCTTGAGCATAGAGATTATCAACCGGAATATCGAAGAACCCCTGAATCTGTCCAGCATGCAAATCAATGGTCAGCACGCGGTTTGCCCCCGCCTCGGTAATGATATTCGCTACCAATTTCGCAGAAATCGGCGTTCTCGGCCCCGTTTTTCGGTCCTGTCGCGCATAGCCGAAATATGGAATCACCGCAGTCACCCGCCGCGCAGAGCCGCGCCGTAACGCATCAAGGGTGATCAGCAGCTCCATCAGGTTATCGTTCGCAGGAAACGCGGTGGACTGGATGACAAACACGTCCTCGCCGCGCACATTCTCGTGTACCTCGACATGGATTTCCATATCGGCAAAGCGCCGAATCACCGCCTTTGTGAGCGGCAAGGCCAGCTTTTCCGCAACCGCCTCCGCGAGCGGCGGATTGCTATTACATGCGACAATCTTCATGGGTTGATCCCGACCGACGTGGAAATCCGGCTCCGTCTAGCAATCCAACAGTTACCTGTCCATGAGACCGAGGCAAACCAGTTTTCTTTGATTTGGCGTCACGGGTCAGCTTTGCTACAGCCTCGCCATGACCGCGATGTCGCCCAGCCACGCCGGCACAAATGATCGTCTTAACGATAAAGTAGTGCTCGCCTTGCCGAAAGGCCGCATTCTGGAGGAATGTGCCCCTCTCCTCACCCGCGCCGGTATCACGCCCGATTCTGATTACGCGAACGAAAACTCTCGCCGGCTACGCTTCCGCACCAGCGATGCTGCGCTTGATATCATCCGTGTGCGCAGCTTTGACGTTGCGACGTTCGTCGCTTTCGGGGCTGCAGAAATCGGCATTTGCGGTGCAGATGTCCTAATGGAGTTCGACTACCCTGACATTTACGCGCCGCTCGATCTAAAAATCGGTCGATGCCGCATCGCCGTCGCCGAGCCGAAAGATGCAATCGGCCACACAGATTTTTCTCGTCTCTCGCGTGTCCGCGTCGCCAGTAAATACCCCAATATTACTCGCAGGCATTTCGCCACCCGCGGCGTTCAAGCGGAAATCGTGACCCTGAACGGCTCGATGGAACTCGCGCCAGGCCTCGGCTTGTCCCGCCTGATCGTTGACCTCGTCCAAACAGGATCGACCCTCGAAGCCAACGACCTGGTTGAAGCCGAAACCATCGCAACCGTGACATCCCGGCTAATTGTCAA
>JAJZCS010000105.1 GCA_021829055.1 Pseudomonadota bacterium | reverse complement strand
AGCCGTCGACAGCCCGCTGTGCGAACGCCGCGAATACGGGATTGCTGAGCTTGCCTTCGTCGGCCGGAGCTACTTCTGCTTCACGCACGACACCCGACGCATCAGTTATCACCTGCAACAATACCGAGAATTTGGAAACGCCCGGCGCACCGGCGTCAATGCCCCAACAGGGCTGCACTTCGCTGGCGATCGCATCACGGTCGCTCGCGGACAACCGGGTGTTCGCCACGCTCATCCTGGCACCGCCACCGTTCGGAGCGCCACCTTGCTCCGGATTATACCGTGCCGTAGGCGCATGCCTCTGTTTTTCCAGTGAACGCAGCTTTTGCAGTGTGTTGAGAACCGATTGGCTCATTGGCGCCGGTTTCTTCACGGTGTGCTTTTGCGTGGTTGGGCTTTTTTCTGACGGCGCAGGTTTTTGCTGTGCCCGCGTTCTTGTCGTCTTCGGAGGCGCAACTTTCGGCTGCTCCTGCGATCGAGGGGGGGGAGGCGGAGGCTTCGGCAGGGGTTCGGGCACTTTTGACTGTGGTGGTGGAGGGGGTGGTGGTGCAGGCGGAGCCGGCATTTTGGGCGTCGGCTTTGGGGTTGGCGGTGGCGGTGGTGGGGGAGGAGGCGGAGGAACCTTCGGTGTCGGCTTCGGCTGTTGCTTGGCGAGCCGAGCCTTGTTGATGGTAGCAGTATTGGCAGGCGCCGGGACTTTATTGTGCCGGAGAGCCTGCTGCGGTGCGCTCGGGCCAACTAGTGTTACGTCGACGGCTGCTGAAGGTGGCGCATTCAATTTCTCGGTTGGCAGGGCCAGCAATGCCAGCAGAACAATCGCTAAGTGGGCAGAAGCCGAAATCAGCGCGCTACGACGCAGAGACGGGTCCATCGCCACGGTGGTTCAGGGCTTTGACGGGGTTGGCTGCTGCGCCAGCAGGGCCACCTTGGTGAACCCACCCTCGGTGATGGTCGCCATGACGCGCAGCATGGTGCCGTAGGAAACCGAGGTGTCTCCGCGCACGAAAATGCGGCGATCCGTGTTGTGCTTAGCGATTTGTTGCAAGGTGGCCACGAGATTCGGCAATTCGACTTTGGAGTTTTGCAGATAGATGTTGCCGGCCGAGTTCACCGATATGGTGATCGGCGTGGCATCACTATTCACGGGTTGGGCATTAGCGTGCGGTAGATTGACCGTGACGCCGGAGGTGATCAGCGGTGCCGTGACCATAAAGATAATCAATAACACAAGCATTACATCAACTAACGGCGTAACATTGATCTCGGCCATCGGTTTATACCGGCGACCACGATAGGATGAGCCGTTACGGCTATTATCGAGCAAACCACCGGCCATTTTTATGCGCGCTCCTCAGTCTGGCGTGACAGGATGGCGCTGAATTCGGCACTAAAGCCTTCCAGCCGCCCGGCGAAACGGCTGAGATCTGTAGAGAGTTTGTTATAGGCGAGCACTGCTGGAATCGCCGCAATCAGGCCGACGGCCGTTGCGAACAGCGCTTCTGCGATGCCCGGCGCAACGACGGCGAGGTTGGTGTTGTGCATGGCAGCGATCGCCGAAAATGAGTGCATGATGCCCCAAACAGTCCCAAAAAGCCCAACGAACGGTGCCGTCGCTCCAATAGAGGCGAGAAAAACCATGTGCTTCTCTAGCCGATCCATCTCTCGCATGGTTGTCACGCCCATGGCTCTTTCAACGCGCTGACCGACACTGGAGCGCGCTACATCGGCGCCCGCGGCACGGGCGCTGCGTCGCCACTCGCCCATGGCGGCACCGAACACCGCTGCAAGAGGGTGCGCCGGCTCCGCGCCTTCGACATCGTAGAGTTCCTCCAGGCTGCGGCCCGACCAGAATTTATCTTCGAATCCGTCTGCTTCACGGTTGAGGCGACGCAAAGTCATGGTTTTTTCGATGATTATGGCCCAAACCCAGACGCTCGCAAGAAGCAGCAGCACGATGACCAGTTGCACGACGAGACCTGCGTGCACGAACATGCCCAGTAACGAAAGGCTCGATCCCGGCGCTTGCAATCCCAAGCTATTCACAGCCTGATCCACGATCATATTCCTTTTAAGGCGGCTGTGCCGCCGGTTGAAATCAGTCCCATCTCACGCGTTTATGCCCGCGCCGCATCCCGCATTGCCGCAAGAGCACTGCGCACCGGTGTCGGCAGCCGTGCCACACGTCGATCGCCGCTTATGACACAAGCGAGCAGTAGGTCGACTCGCGCCACGACTGCACCGTCGACACTCCGGATCGTTTGTTCCAGAGTTACCGACGCCGCGGTCACGGCCTGCGTGCGCGTTTCGATAATCAGCCGATCATCAAGGTACGCAGGGCGCTCATAATCGATTTTTGCGCGTCGCACTACGAACATCCTGCCGTGCATCCGAATCATGTCTCCGTGGGCAACACCAAGCTCACGCAGCGCTTCGGAGCGGCCACGCTCAGCGAAACGCAAGTAATTAGCATGATACACGATGCCACCGATATCGGTATCTTCGACATAAATTCGTATTTCGAAACGATGTACGCCCTCTTGGATCCATCGTGGCATGGCAGATTGCGTCGAATTCATCGCGCACTCATCGATTTATTCATGTTTCTGGCAGGTCGAGTGGCAGGTATGATGGCTCGGGGAGTTCTGGCACCGGAGCAATACCCAAATGTGTCCATGCCGCGCGTCCAAGAACCCGTCCACGGGATGTTCGCGACAGAAAGCCCTCTTGGATCAGATAGGGCTCAATCACGTCTTCAAGGGTGTCGCGCGGTTCGGAAAGAGCGGCAGCGAGCGTTTCGATTCCAACTGGTCCCCCGTTATGATTCTCAGCGATACGCAGCAGATATCGGCGGTCCATCGCGTCCAGACCGCAGTGATCAATATCGAGCCGGTTTAACGCACTGTCGACGACTTTCCGATCAATTACCTGCGCTGCCGCCACTGAAGCGAAATCACGGATGCGCCGTGTCAATCTGCCGGCAATGCGTGGAGTCCCGCGCGCCCGCTTCGCAATCTCGGTCGCCCCATCAGGGCTAAGGTGCATTCCTAAAAGCGCCGCGGCGCGCGTGACGATGCGGGTGAGTTCTTCCGCAGTGTAGAATACAAGTCGAATCGGAATGCCGAAGCGATCGCGGAGAGGGTTGGCCAGAAGCCCGGCACGCGTAGTCGCTCCGATTAGGGTAAAGCGGGGGAGATCAATCCGTACCGTCCGCGCTCCTGGACCTTCACCAATGATCAGATCCAGCACGAAATCTTCCATCGCTGGATAAAGGATTTCCTCGATCGCTGGCTGCAATCGATGAATCTCGTCGATGAACAGGACGTCGCCAGCGTTCAGGTTGCTCAGGATTGCGGCAAGGTCGCCTGCCCGCTGAATAACCGGCCCAGAAGTCGCCCGGAAACCAACCCCAAGCTCATGCGCCACAATCTGTGCCAGTGTCGTTTTGCCGAGGCCCGGCGGCCCGTGCAGCAGCACGTGGTCGAGCGGCTCCCCGCGGGCGCGGGCTGCGGCAATGAACACAGAAAGATTGTCCCTGCTCGCTTGCTGGCCGATGAAGTCCGAGAGAATCTGCGGGCGTAGCGCCGCATCTGGTTGCTCTTCGCGGCCAACGTCAGGTGACACCAACCGGTCCGGTTGTTCTGGGTCGATCATCGTGCCAGTCGCTTGAGCCCGTCGCGGATGAGCGCGTCAAGTGTAGCCGATACACCTAGGGTCTCGCTTGCTGCGGCGACAGCTGCCTCTGCCTCGAATCGTCGGTAGCCTAGGTTGAGAAGGGCGGAGAGGGCATCGCTGGAGGCATTTGGGTGGTGAGAGTTGTCGGTTTTCGCCATGATCGGTCGCTTCGTGGGTTGGGTGGTCGCATAACTGTTCAGTTCTGTCGCGAGCCTCTTGGCAAGGTTTGGGCCAACCCCCGAAATTTTCCGGAGAGAAGCAATATCATTGGTGAGGAGCACGCTGGCAAGCTGATCCGGCAATAGCGCCGACAACACCGCCAACGCCAGCTTCGGTCCGACCCCTTGGACCGTCACCAACTTGAGAAACCAGTCGCGCTCGGCAGTGTCGGCGAATCCATAAAGCGTGATCGCATCTTCGCGTACCATCGTCTCGATCAGCAACGCCACCGCGACGGGCGGTTTCGGCAGGTTTCCAAGCGTTCGCATAGAGCATAACACCACATATCCGACGCCGTTCACATCAACTAGGCAACGTCCTTCTCCAACCTGTTCCGCAATCCCGATGAGCCTCCCGATCATGCTGCAGGTATCCGTGAGGCCGTAGCCAAGTGATGTGCGTGGCAAATTGCGACGGCTAGCGCATCCGCCGCATCGGCACGTTTGAGCGCGGCGCCCGGAAGAAGGCGCCGAACCATCATCGCAACTTGTGTTTTGTCGGCCCCACCAGTACCAACCACGGCACGTTTAACGGTTTTTGCACCGTATTCGGCGACCGGTACACCGGCCCGTGCGGGGGCAAGCAGCGCAACTCCGCGGGCATAACCTAGTTTCAACGTTGCTGTTGCGTTGACATTGACATATGTTTCTTCAACAGCAGCGTGATCCGGTGCGAACTCGTCAAGAACAGCTGCAAGAGCCGCATCAAGCGCACACAGACGCGCGGCTACGGCACCCGCCGAGTCGGTCGCGATCACCCCGTCGGTGATATGACGCAGTCGGTTCCCGTCCGTGTCAATAATACCAAACCCGGTAAATCGGAGCCCAGGATCCAGCCCTAGGATACGCAGGGTCGTGCGTGCGCGAATCGGCATGATGGTCCTTATAGATCAACCGCCCAGCATGAGCACGCATTACCCTTGATAGGCTAGGCCCTCCTCACGTTTTCCAGCTGCCATAACTGCATTCTCTTTTTCAAATTCAAGAAGAGGCCTGCATTCTCCTGTGAAGCAGAAAACAACAGTTCTCATCAAGTAGACAGAGCCTGCATGACCTGATCGGAGATCTCAAAATTGGCGTAAACGTTCTGAACGTCGTCGAGATCGTCCAGCGCATCAATCAGTTTAATGACGTTGCGCGCCGCTTCTTCGTCAAGACGAACCTGCGTGATTGGTCGCCAATCGAGCTTAGCTTCCTCCGGCTCCCCGAACTTCTGCTCCAGCGCATCCCGCACAGCAAAGAAATTGTCCGCCACACACCGCATTTCATGGGCGTCGGCACTCGATTCGACGTCCTCAGCACCGGCCTCGATCGCAGCTTCGAGCATGTCATCCGCGCTTGTTGCCGAAGCCGGGTAGCGTACGACGCCCTTTCGGTTGAACAAAAACGACACTGAGTTTGTTTCGCCCAACGTGCCTCCGTGTTTGGAGAACGCGGCCCTTACATCCGAAGCCGTCCGGTTGCGATTGTCGGTTAATGTCTCGACGATAATGGCGACGCCGAAAGGCCCATAACCCTCATACCGCACTTCCACGTAGTCCGCTGTGCCGCCCGCACCGCTTGCCTTTTTGATGGCCCGTTCGATCGTATCGCGCGGCATATTGCTGCTCCGTGCCGCGGCGCAGGCGGCACGGAGACGCGGGTTGGCCGCAGGATCAGGCAAGCCTTGCCGGGCAGAAACGGTAATCTCGCGGATTAGCTTCGCAAATTGCCGAGCTCGGCGTGCGTCCTGCACACCCTTGCGGTGCATGATGTTCTTGAATTGTGAGTGTCCAGCCATGATCCAGTTATCGAAGTCGAGGGTTCCCGGAATCGTCAACGAGCGCGCACATAGCAGTGTGGAGCCTATTTGTCAGGGCTCCCTGCAATGTTGTCCCTGCTTGGCACGTACTTTATTGAAGAAGGAGAATTCAGCTCAGCGGCAGACGGACTCGGTGACCCCGGACTAGCCCGTCGCCCCGGGTTTGAGACTCAAGAGATACAGACCCCCTATCGAGGGACGGGACGGCAGTGCGCTTGTTGCGCCGATATGAAGTTGGCGCCCGGAATTGCGCCGGACGATTAGCCTGTCCGATAGAGGTCAGTGCTTCGACAAGGCGCCGGGCGAGCCAAGGGCAGCGCTGGAAGGCCCGAAGAAACCATTGATCGGATAGGTTTCACGAGGAATAAGGCTGTGCCGGAGTTTCCGGCACAATGGCGACGAAAGAATGATCGCCCACGCCGGGTTTCCCTATCCGGACCTCCAGTTCTGACCCGCTTGAAAACCTCAAGCGCGAAAGAACGGACTTCCGGCGTTAAACTGACTGTGCGTATAGGCAAGCGGCAAACGCAAATGCCCAAGAAGGCCTGTCATTGGTGTAGTCCTTGGCCCCACCCTTGGCTTGCAGAACTGGCGGCCACCTAGGCTTGAAGGGATACACCGACCCAAGCGAAAATCTTGGGAGACAACCGATCTTTTTGTCTTCCATCAAGCGGAATCGTGGATTTGATTGAATCAACCGTTGGTTCGTCACAAACACGTGACGCCACGAAAGTGTGACGACCATGCGCGAAATTTGCGAGCTATAATCAGTTTGTTCTTGGCGTTTGTGTTTAGGCTTCCAAACTCAGCAGCCCCGGAGCAATCCGGGGCTCTTTGTGTGTGTGAATCATAGGTCGTTATGGCTGTGGCGCTCTTTCTGTGTGGTTGGAAGAACCAGAGGCCCACTTACACACCCGACGCAATGAACGCGGGACGACCATATAAGCGGCTCGTTCGTTTATGGTTGCAGAGGGCCCACGTCCGAGACTCTAAGCTCAACTTCTGGATTTGAGAAGCCAGCAGTGACTGGGAGAGTTTCCTCGTCGTGGGTTGCGGGCCGGCTCCCTAGCCCGGATTTCTCACGCGGGTATTTGACGGCGGTGTTGGTTCGGCGGTGCCGGTGGTCGAAGACGTCCGAGACGGTTGTGCGAACGACATTGGCGTGATTTTAGCGAGCGCGGCCTGCGCCGGGTTTGGCGGCGTGATTTCGGGGATGGCGGCTTGCGGTGTC
>JAJZCS010000104.1 GCA_021829055.1 Pseudomonadota bacterium | reverse complement strand
ATGCTCAAACTACCTCAAACATGATGGGTACGAACAAAACTAAACCAATCACGCTCTAATGTACGATGAGCTGGCTTTTTGATCCGGTCAGTTCTCCGCAGGCTCTTCAGGGCCCGTGCGTTCGGCGCTACGGCCCAACGAACCGGCACGGGATTCGTCGAGTCAAGTAATTTTTTAAATTTGGCTTTTAGAGATGGCAGCGGCACCTCACGGCTCTAATATTCTGCCCTTAGAAAGGCCCTGATTTCTCTCGGATCCAACGCAGGTTCTTCAGCAGCGACACCGTTCCAAAACAACTCTATCTTAACCTTTGAGTTGCCGTAGAACCGCGTCACCCATTTCCCGCGTCCCGACGGTAGCGTGTCCCTCTGGAGAGAGGTCAGCCGTCCGAAGGCCTTCGACAAGAGCATTGCTGACGGCCCTCCTGATCATCTCCGCTTCGTCAGGCATACTGAGCGAAAATTGAAGCAGCATCGCAAGGCTGAGGATCTCGGCGAGTGGATTGGCAATGTTTTTTCCGGCGATGTCGGGCGCCGATCCATGGATCGGTTCGTAAAGCGCATTGCGATGTCCATTTGCAGTAACCGCGCCGAGCGTCGCTGACGGCAGCATCCCGAGCGAACCGGTAAGCATCGACGCGAGATCCGACAGCAAATCTCCGAACAAGTTAGTGGTCAGGATGACATCGAATTGGCGAGGGTTCCTGGCAAGCTGCATGGCGCAGTTATCTGCGTACATGTGAGTGAGCTTGACATCAGCATATTCGGACGCACCTAGAATGGTTACAGTCTGGCGCCACAATAGGCCGGATTCCATGACATTTGATTTCTCCACGCTAGTGACTCTACCCGATCGGGTACGGGCCAGCTCGAATGCAACACGAGCAACCCGTTCGATCTCATTGGTTGTATACACTTCAGTGTTGATGCCTCGGCGACTGCCGTCGACAAGATTCTCGATGCCGCGTGGCTCGCCGAAGTAGATGCCTCCGGTTGCCTCACGAACGATCATAATATCTAGTCCCTGGACAAGGTTGGCTTTCAGAGGACTGGCATCCACAAGCGCGTCAAAGACCGGCGCAGGACGAAGATTGGCGAAGAGGCCTAATTGCTTCCGTAGTTCGAGGATGGCGATCTCAGGACGATTATCAAATGGTTCCTTGTCCCATTGTGGCCCTCCCACAGCACCGAACAGGACAGCGTCGGCCGCACGAGCCTTCGCAGTCACGACGTCGGTGATCGGGACGCCATAAGCATTGATGGAAGCACCACCAACCAGATCTCGATCAATCTCGAATCTGGCACAACGAGCGTCTTCCAACCAAGCGATAACGCGCTCGGCTTGTGCCATTACCTCCGGTCCGATCCCATCCCCCGGCAACAGGAGCAACCTTCTACTCTTCACAAACCATGCCCTTTCATTAAAGAACTCTCCCTGTTAATAACAGAGAAAAGAACTCCTGTTTGAAAAACGACGTGTATTAGTCAGATTAATTCGATACGTGGCCGCCATGGGTCGGCGTACGACTTAGCCTCATACTCTGTGATGGCAACTCCATGCTCTAACGTTAGCCCAATATCATCAAGCCCGCCGAGCAAACAGCGTTTACGGAACGTATCGATTTCAAAAGTATAGACTGTACCATCCGGACGGGAAATCGCTTGTGCCTTGAGATCAACAATGATTCGTGCGTTGGAGCCGGATTCAGCGTCTGTCATCAGTGCTTTGCACTCAATCTCAGTCAGAGTGACTGGCAAAATGCCATTTTTAAAGCAATTATTAAAAAATATATCGGCAAACGAAGGAGCAATGAGACATTTTATTCCAAAATCAAGAAGCGCCCACGGCGCATGCTCGCGGGAAGAACCGCATCCGAAATTCCGGCCAGCAATTAGAATTTTAGCGTTCCGATATTGTGGCTTATTCAGGATAAAATCAGGATTTTCTTTTCCGTCAACTTGGTAACGGAGATCCTCGAATAAATGCGCGCCCAAGCCGCTGCGTCTGATTGTCTTAAGGAAACGAGCAGGAATGATTTTGTCGGTGTCGACATTCGCCATTGGCAAGGGTGCTGCAACAGCTTCGAGAATGTCAAACTTTTCCATTAGAGCATCTCCCGCACATCGACCAGAGCACCACGAATCGCCGCAGCTGCCGCCATCGCCGGCGAAAGCAAGTGCGTGCGACCATTTGGTCCCTGACGGCCTTCGAAATTGCGGTTACTGGTGCTTGCACACCGTTCTCCGGGTCTGAGCCTATCAGGGTTCATTCCTAGACACATAGAACAGCCTGCTTCTCGCCACTCGAACCCGGCGTCGGTGAAAATTTTTGCTAACCCCTCAGCTTCTGCCTGTAGCTTCACCAGCCCCGAACCGGGAACGATCATCGCGCGAACGTGACTGGCCACGCGCCGACCACGCGCGACTGCAGCCGCAGCCCGTAAATCCTCGATTCGAGAATTGGTACAGGAACCAATAAAAGCCACGTCAATTTTGGTTCCTGCCAGCGGCTGGCCTGGAGTCAGGTCCATGTACTCGAGCATACGGATAGCCTGGGCGCGCTTATCGTCATCCTGAATGTCAGCAGGATCAGGAACACGCCCGGTAATCGGAACCACTGTCTCCGGACTCGTTCCCCACGTCACCTGTGGCGGCAGCGCGCCGACATCAAGTACGACGATCTTGTCGTAATGCGCACCCCCATCGGAAACTAGCGTACGCCAGTATTCGATCGCATGATCGAGCGCATCTCCTTTTGGGGCGTGCGGCCGGTTTCGAATATATTCAAACGTTTCGTCATCCGGAGCGATTAGGCCCGCCCGCGCACCGGCCTCGATCGACATGTTGCAAACGGTCATTCGGCCCGCCATGTCCAGAGCCCGGATCGCTTCACCCGCATATTCGATCACGTGGCCCGTACCGCCTGCCGTGCCAATCAGTCCGATGATCGCCAAAATGATGTCCTTCGCCGAACACCCGGCGGGTAGTCTTCCATCCACGCGGACAAGCATGTTTTTCGCTGGCTTCTGCAACAGTGTCTGCGTTGCGAGCACATGCTCGACCTCAGACGTACCAATACCAAATGCCAACGCCCCAAGCGCGCCATGCGTGGATGTATGGGAATCGCCGCATACGATCGTCATGCCAGGCAACGAAAACCCCTGCTCAGGCCCAATAACATGAACGATTCCCTGCCGCCAGTCAGTGACTGGAATATAGGGAACACCGAACTCACGAACGTTGCGCTCTAACGTACTTACCTGGAGCGCCGATTCCGGTTCAGCAATGCCAGCGGCGCGATTTTCCGTCGGGACATTGTGATCTGCAACTGCAACTGTCGCATCCACCCGCCGCACTGAACGCCCAGAGAGGCGCAACCCGTCAAACGCCTGCGGGGAAGTCACTTCATGAACAAGATGCCGATCGATATACAGCATCACCGTGCCATCCGGCATACTATCCACAACGTGCGCCGCCCAAATCTTATCGAACAACGTCGAAGCCATACAAGCACCCTCCGTCAACCAGAGCGACCGGACCAATCAGGAAACGGCTCTACCTCCCGACGTCCCCCCAGGAACCGAAATCCTAGACCTCATCAGGATGTTGAGCGGCGACAACGAAAAACCGGTCAGCACCGCTTCGATCAACGCCCCAATACCCATTGGCCAAAAAAACAGAAGATGGGGCCGCGCTCTAAATCCGAGCATCGCTCCGGTTGGGCATCCGCCGCTGATCTCCTCCGTCAGTCACGCGCCAGTCGAAATCTCGCGGCTCGCTTCTGCAATGCGAGCGGCCTTACCGCGGCGGCTCCGCAAATAGTACAATTTTGCACGCCGAACAGCACCGCGACGGGTCACGGCAATTTCCGTAACATTCGGAGAATAGAGTGGAAAAACCCGCTCGACGCCCTCGCCGTATGAGATCTTTCGCACAGTAAAATTCGAATGGATGCCGCGGTTCGAACGAGCGATACACACGCCTTCGAATGCCTGAACACGCGTGCGTTCTCCTTCTGCGACGCGAACAGAAACGCGGAGTGAGTCGCCAGGTTTAAAATCGGGTACGCTGCGAGCCTCACGCAGCTTGGCGATCTGTTCGGCATCGATCGTCTGGATAATGTTCATCGAAGCAATCCTTTCGTGTGCGGTTTAAGGCGCGATTACCCCGGAAGCAATATGGCGCGCCCAGAGGTCAGGTCTGCGAACGCGGGTGGTAGCTTCAGCCTGTGCGAAGCGCCAAGCCGCGATTTGGGCGTGGTCGCCAGAAAGGAGAATCTGAGGAACGTGCCGATTCTCCCATGTGGCGGGACGAGTGTAGTGTGGATATTCGAGAAGTTCTCCAACAAAACTCTCTACCCGCGCACTTTCCGAATTGCCCATAACGCCCGGAAGCAGGCGAATGATAGCGTCCAGCAAGGCCAGCGCCGCAATCTCTCCGCCCGAGAGGACATAGTCTCCGAGATTAATTTCCTCGGCCTCGTGCGCGTCGAGCGCACGCTGATCAATGCCCTCATAGCGGCCGCATAAAAGGATCACACCCGATCCGGCCGCCAAATCGCGCACCTTCTTCTGGGTGAGAGGAACACCCCGCGGGGTCAGTGCAACGATGCGGCGACCGTCAGCCACTGATCGGATTGCAGCATCGACCACGTCAGGGCGAAGCACCATGCCGGCGCCTCCACCAAATGGCGTATCGTCGACGGAACGATGCCGACCGGCGCCAAAATCCCGGATGTTGACCGTGTCCAGCGTCCAAGTCCCCCGTTCGAGGGCACGTCCCGCGAGCGATTTGCCGACTGGCCCGGGAAAGATGTCTGGAAACAAGGTGAGTACAGACGCACGGAAACTCATGGTTTGATCTCGACTTCGACTGGCGGAACAACAATGGCTCGGCCGTTCTCAACGTCGATAGAAGGAACGACCGCCCGGGTGAATGGAAGCAGAGACCCACTATCGAGTTCTATGACCGCACCTGCGCCGAAATCATGAACGGCCGCTATGACGCCTATTGCTCCCCCATCTGCGCCAATCGCGTCAAGGCCGATCAGGTCCACGACGTAAAACTCCTCGTCGCCGGCTGGCGGTAAAGCACTTCTTGCGATGAAGAGCTCCGTATTGGCCAAACCCTCCGCATCCCTGCGATCAATTATGCGGCGAATCCCATCCGCCTCATGAACAAAAACATGAGCAATACCGTCGCTGATCCATTCGACTACGATACGCCGTCCCGCGCGATCTTGGAGTGAAAGCTGGGCCAACCTTGCCGGATCTTCGGTATAGGCGCGGACGTGGACCGCTCCACGTATACCGTGAGGCTTGCCAATAACTCCCATCAGGATCAACTGTTCGGTCAACACCATGGTCAAGCTGTTGCACCAGCCTTGGCGCGCTCCTGCGCCTTTTTCTTCGGCGCAGCCTGGATCGGCTGCTCCCGGAGTTCCGGCACCGGCGCGATGCCAACGCGACCGATAAATCGTGCAACCCGATCGGTCACTTGCGCTCCCTGAGATAGCCAATGCCGCACACGATCCTCGTGCAAGCGCACGCGGTCCGCGTGGTCTGCGGGAAGCATAGGATTATAGCTCCCGACCGTCTCAATGAAACGGCCGTCACGCGGGCTTCGGCTATCGGCGACAATGATATGGTAGTAGGGTCGCTTTTTTGCGCCGGCACGCGACAGTCTGATTTTCAGTGACATTCTCTGTAGCCTCCTCAGCAGATTTCAACAGTGGATTTCCAGATATTTTAGAATGGACGACGACCGCCACCTTGCGGCAACAAGGCACCAAGACCTCCGCGGGCAAGCCCCTTCTGACCAAGCTTCTGCGCCCGCTTCATCATATCAGCGATCTGATCAAATTGCTTGAGTAGTCGATTTACTTCCTGGACGGACGTGCCAGAACCGGCGGCAACACGTTTCTTGCGGCTAGCCTTGAGAATTGCAGGGTTCTGTCTTTCGGCACGCGTCATTGACGCAATAATGGCAACTTGACGTTTGAGAATAGGTGTATCGAGATTGGCATCGCTTATTTGCTGCTTGATTTTTCCGACCCCGGGCAACATGCCAAGAATGCCTGACAACGAGCCCATCCTTGTAATCTGCTTGAGCTGTTCAGCGTAGTCCTCGAGATCGAATTTTCCGCGCGCCATTCGGGCGGCGAGCCTTTCCGCCTTTTCCTGATCCACACTTTCGGAAGCCCGCTCGACCAGGGAAACGATATCGCCCATGCCCAAGATCCGTCCCGCAATGCGCTCCGGATGGAATGATTCAAGGGCATCGAGCTTCTCGCCGACGCCAATCAGCTTGATCGGCGCCCCGGTCACAGCACGCATCGAAAGAGCCGCCCCACCACGGGCGTCGCCATCAAGACGGGTCATAATAATGCCGGTAACCCCTACCGCTTCGTTGAACGCGCTCGCTGTCGCCAGCGCATCCTGCCCGGTCATCGCGTCAACAACCAGAAGCGTTTCAACCGGCTCTGCAACGGCACGGATGGCCTTGACTTCGTCCATCAGTGGGCCGTCAATCGCGAGCCGACCAGCTGTATCAAGAATGACCACATCGAAGCTTTCTCGGCGACCAGTATCCATGGCACGCCTCGCTATCTGTACCGGCGCATCTCCTCCGATGATCGGCAAAACCACAACACCAGCGTGTTCAGCAAGCTGAGCAAGTTGCAACTGTGCCGCTGGACGCTGCGTATCAAGGCTTGCCAGCAATACTTTCTTGCGTTGCTTGTCCTTGAGGTAAAGCGCTATCTTAGCAGACGTCGTGGTTTTGCCCGACCCCTGCAGGCCAACCATCAGAAACGGAATGGGCGTAGCCGCGTTGACATTAAGTGGAACCGCACCTTCCCCGCCAAGGGCCTCAACCAGCGCATCATGAACGATCTTGACGACTTGCTGTCCGGGCGACACTGCTTTGAGGACCTCGGTCCCGA
>JAJZCS010000103.1 GCA_021829055.1 Pseudomonadota bacterium | reverse complement strand
GCAGCAACATTATTCTGCGCCGCCAGCACCAGAACCTCGAGCATCGCAACAGGGTCATACGGTGGACGACCGCCCTTGGCCCCGTCGCCATAAGCCAGGGCCGTAACCAACGTCAGACGAAACGCCTCGCAATCGATGATCCGGCCCAGTTCCTCCAGCGGATCGCCCTGCGCCGATAGCCGCTTCAGATGATCCGATAAGCCCAATAATCCCGCCTGATGCAGCCCGCCTCCATTCAACCCATCGACTCAAATCTACCGCAATTTGTCCAGGGTTCTTGGAGGGGGCAGATCTATCTGTATCTGCTGCGCGGACTGAAGATCGAGCGGCCGAACCAGGTCTCTAGTGTCATGCGCACTAATCGTTGTTCCACGACAAACCATGTGACCAACTGTAATGCGCCAAACTGGACTCCCTCGATGCATTGGTGGCGTATTCCATACATACGTTTGCTCCCCACATTCTTTGCCTCATTTATCGCCACCAAGCCGCACGGAGGTTGAGTCCACCCAGCTTCGGCGCTACTGCACTCTCCGGAAATCCATTCTCACCCTGATAGAATTCATTCTCACCCTGATAGATCGTCATGACCCCACCGCTCGACATTCAATTTAACCAGATTCTCCCGTTACGCCACGTAAATGAAGTGATTGGTACGTCAGCATGAGCCAATCAAAAATGACCGCATTGCTATATGTGATGGCCGCCATGCGTAATCCGGAGACTGGATGTCCTTGGGACTGCGAACAAAATTTTGCATCCACCGCCACCTACACAGTTGAAGAGGCCTACGAAGTTATGAATGCCATCAAAAAAATGATCGGTCGGTATTGCAAGACAAACTTGGCGATTTGCGCTTCAGGTCGTATATCGCGCAAGGATCGCGCAACAACTCAGTTGGTTTGATTTCAATGATGTCGTCACGGAAATTACCGACAAGATGATCCCGCGCCACCCACAGGTGTTTGGGAATGCAGAGCGCGGCGACACAGCAGCGCAAACCGAAGCGCGGAAAACGGAAAAAACGCGCGAGCGCCATAGACGCACCGAGTTTAGTGCGCTGGACGGCATTGCTGGTCCCCTACCGGCTATGATTCGGGCGCAAAAGCTCGCGCGACGCGCGGCAAGAGTTGGCTTCGACTGGCCTGACATTGCTGCCGTTCTCGATAAACTGGATGAAGAACTTGCAGAGCTACGTGCTGAATTACCTCGTCCCGCAGCGACCCCAGACCTAAATCGGATCGAGGATGAAATCGGCGACATCTTTTTTGTTTTAGTCAACCTCGCCCGCAAGCTGCATGTCAGCAGCGAATCCGCGCTTGCTCGAGCAAACGCAAAGTTTGAGCGCCGCTTCCGAGCCATGGAAGCAATACTCATTGCCGCCGGGGAAACTCCTGAAATGGCCGGGTTGAAAAAAATGGAAGATCTTTGGTGTCGCGTAAAACTATCAGAGCGCTAGAACCTCGGCTCCCAACCTTGTTTATCCCGCATTTCGGTAGCACTCCAACAAACGTTTAACTTAACTAGGAGAATCGTTCGACGCAGAAAGCATTTTTGGACGCAAATTCAATATGCCCAAACCTCATCCCACGAACCAGCTGTGGATGCTTTGCTATATTCCGTTGCTCGACTTTCAAAGAAATTTGCATGCTCTACCGCGTTGAGCATTTCGTCGAGCCAAGGCAAAGGGTTCTTTTTGACGTGAAAAGTCGGATTTAATCCCAATTGTACCAAACGGCGATCTGCCACAAATCGAATATACTGTTTAACGTGAGCCGCTTCGAGGCCATGCACCGATCCAAACTCAAACGCGAGATCAATGAATGCATCCTCGTGAGCAACAATGGTATTGCATGAAGAAGAGAGCTCACGACGCAGACCATCCGTCCAGATTTCGGGATTCTCGGCAACAAAAGTCCGAAACAGCTTGATCACGGACAAGCAGTGCAGAGTCTCGTCGCGCACTGACCATGAGATGATCTGCCCCATCCCCTTCATCTTGTTAAAACGCGGGAAGTTCAACAGAATTGCGAACGATGCAAAGAGCTGCAGGCCTTCTGTGAACGCGCCAAATGCTGCGAGCGTCTTGGCAATCTCGTGTTTGTTGTCGACAGAAAATCCTTGCATGTAGTCGTACTTGGCCTTCATCTCCTTGTATTTCATGAACGCTGAGTATTCGACCTCGGGCATGCCAACGGTGTCGAGCAAATGCGAATACGCGGCAATGTGAATCGTCTCGATATTGGAGAAGGCCGAGAGCATCATAAGCACTTCAGTGGGTTTGAAGACCTGCGAATAGTGCTTCATGTAGCAGTTGTTCACCTCAACATCTGCTTGGGTAAAAAAGCGGAAAATCTGCGTAAGTAGGTTTCGCTCACCGACCGTAAGATTTTTGTGCCAGTCCTTGACGTCGTCAGCCAGTGGAACCTCTTCTGGCAACCAATGAACACGTTGTTGTGTCAGCCACGCCTCGTAGGCCCACGGATAGCGGAAAGGTTTGTAAACAGGATTCTCTGTGAGGAGGTCGAACGTCACGTGAGTCTCCTCAGGGTTCGTGGTAGAAAGATGAAATCTCGAATTATCCATGATCCTGCAGACCTCTCCCTCCTGAGTCATTCACTTTTTCCGAAGCAGTCGCAATATAGGAACGTGATGCGAGATTCGGCAAGCAACTTAAGTTCGCCAGCACGCCCGACATCACGGGCCTGATGATTGGAGCCACCTCAACGGCCCTCACAAACTTAACGTTCTTTTTCAACGAATGCGGCCATTCCCTCACGCTGGTCCGGCGTCCCAAAGAGCGAGAGAAATATTGCACGCTCATAGCTTACGCCTTCCGCGAGTGTCGTTTCATAGGCGCGGTTGATACTCCGCTTGGCGAGAATAGCCGCAATGGATGACATCCCAGAGACAACTTCCCCAAGCCTAACCGCCTCCGAGATTAAATCATTCGCCGGCACAATCCGAGCAACAAGATTAGCGCGCTCAGCCTCGGCAGCGTCCATCATGCGCCCAGTCAGGATCAGTTCCATCGCTTTGCTTTTACCAATAGCACGTGTCAGCCGTTGGGTCCCGCCAGCGCCCGGGATAATGCCGAGTCGAATCTCCGGTTGGCCGAATGTAGCGGTATCAGCCGCAAGAATAATGTCACACATCATCGCAAGCTCACAGCCTCCCCCAAGCGCATATCCAGCCACGGCCGCGATTACCGGCTTGCTGATCGTCGTGACCACCTCCCAAGTCTTCCCGATAAAGTCGTCCATCGTAGTTTCAGGAAAGCTTCGGCCCTGCAGTTCCTTGATATCCGCGCCAGCGGCAAATGCACGTTCGTTGCCCGTGACCACGATAGCTCCGATCTGACGATTCGCGTCAAAACTGGTCAGAGCAGTACCGAGTTCCGTCATTAAGTGATCACAAAGTGCATTCAGGACCTCAGGGCGGTTCAGACGCACCAGACCAACCCGACCAAGAACCTCCGTCTCGATCATCATATACGCCATACGATTGCCCATCCTGTGGCCATGCAAAACCAACGTATAATGGATGATAAAGGCGCGCCAATCAAATATTTCGCCGCTCCCCATCTTTAAGCGAAAATTTAAAAAAGATCGCCAATCCGTGATATCTTGCTGTAACTGGAGCTGACGCCGCGAACCACCATGCCTTTGCATTGAACGCCCATAACATCGCGTTTTGGTTCCGATATTCATTTGTTAACGCGCTTGCTCAGGACAAAATATTTGCTGTAGTTAATACACACCAACGCGCCACATTGCCGCCATGCTGGTGACCACCGCCTCGAATCTCCATTAAGGAGATGTCGTTGTGATTAAGCTTTCCTCTACATGTTGCAGCACTCATTGAACCGGCATTTGTTTTGCGTTTTTTTTTAAATCCGGTTCAACTCGGAAAGTTACGCGCCATCTTGGGGTAATGCAAAACATACGGTTACGGCCAGACCGGGCCGAGCCGCTCCTGCCTTCGCGTCTGCCAGACTCAATTTAGCATTGTGCAATTCAGCAATTGCGGTGGCAAGAGGCAGGCCAAGACCGTGACCAGGTGTATGACGCGCCTTGTCAAGTCGTCCAAATCGGCGTAACGCGTCCGCGCGACGCTCCACCGGAATACCTGGACCGTTGTCTTCGATGCGGGCGATAATTGTGGTCCGCTCCCGCCAAACACGAAGCGTTACCGATGCATGGGGTGAAGCATGCTTCATGGCATTTTCAATCAAATTTGCAAAAAGCTGGTTGAGCAGCGACACATCGCCGGCAAGCGTAAGCCCTTCGTGAACCGAGACCTCAAAGTAGTCGCCTCTCTCCTCCGCCACGGTTTCATACGTTTCAGCTAAACGCCTAACTAGCTGCGTCAAATTAGTTGGCTCAAACGAAACCCCTCGCACCCCCGACTCAACCTGAGAGAGACGCAAGATTGCCCCGCATAGACTGAGCGCCGAATCCGTCTGTTCAACGGCCTCCGCAATCGATTCACGCAATTCCGAAACGTCTTCCACTCGCAGGCTTAGCTCCAAAATTCCACGCAGTCGACCAAGTGGCGACCGCAAATCATGAGCAATCTCACTTCCCACTGCGCGGAGATTTTCCATCAATTGTTCAATTCGATCCAGCATTGCATTTACTGTAAGTGCGAGACGATCAAACTCATCGTGCGAACCGCTCAGAGGTATGCGACGCGAAAAGTCTCCGGCCATGATTTCGCGTGTCGTTGTACTGACGGTTTCGACCCGTGCAAGCGCACGTCGTCCAAATCCGATCCCTGCGGCCAAGCCGATCAAAAGCACCACACCGAATCCGATGATAAAACTACGACGAATCAGTAAGTCCAGATGTTTCAGGATTGTAGAATCCGCCCCCACCAATAGCCGTGCCCCGTCCGGCAACCTAACAACATCGACTCGCAAGTCAGTTACCCCTTCAGCAAAGGACCGACCGTGCGCAGCTTCAATATCATGCCATCCAGGCGCGGGCATCGGGATATCAAGGTCGCCAACAACAGGAAAACCCGCCTTATCCGTAACAAGATAAAAAATGCGTGTCGAATGCTCCTCAAGCGCTGAGCGCACTTCCGATTCCGCGACTGAAAGTGACGTCTCCGGGCCATTCACAAGAACTTCACGCATCTCTCCAACGATGTTACCGTCAAGAGTTACACGCATCGATACTAGCGTCTCATAATAAATCACAGTAAAGACAACGACCGCGCTGAGTGCCGCCAGCCCTGCACCCACACATGCCATCCGAAAACCCGAAGTCCGCAGGACTCCCCAGGGCGGTCCAGTCATGCAGGATCGCCTAAGCGATAACCAGAGCCTCGAACCGTCTGAAGTAATTCCACATCAAAGCCGCGATCAATTTTTCCACGCAGCCGAGAAATATGCGATTCAACGACACTGGTCTGCGGATCAAAGTGAAAATTCCAGACATCCTCTAGAAGCATTGTACGGGTTACGACATGTCCCGCGTTCCGCATGAGGTATTCGAGCACCTCGTACTCCCGTGGCTTTAGCTCAATCGTCCGCCCACCGCGGCTAACATAGCGAGTCAGTCGGTTAAGCTCAAGGTTAGCAACACGCAATACAGTATTCATTGGCTTTAATCTTCCGCGACGCGCGAGTGCCAACACACGTGCGGCCAACTCTGCCCCCACGAAAGGTTTAACCAAGTAATCGTCGCCGCCGGACCGCAGACCGTCTACGCGGTCGTTAATGCCTCCAAGCGCCGTCAAAAATAGTGCTGGAATTGCGACGTTTGCGCCGCGTAAAGTGCGCATCAGACTCAGCCCATCGATCCCCGGAAGCATGCGGTCGACAATCAGTAAATCCCAAACCTGTGCAACGGCTTGAATAAGTCCTGTACGACCGTCATCGACAATTTCTACTCGGTGTCCATCTGCCTCGAGGGTACGGCGAACCAATTCTGCCGTCCGAATGTCATCTTCGATCACCAAGATCGCCAGCCTACAACGACCGGCGGTTCTCACTGACGGAACCGTTTCCATTGCAATTTCGCCTCACTTACCTGATTCAGCTGGCGTTGGACCACTCTTCATGGCTGGTCGTCAAGAACGCCATCCACTGCATTAATAAATTACAAGCTTCACGAAAACGGGAGAGCAATATAATTATTAGTTTGACGCTATGCGAACGCCAAACAGCCTTACGTGCCGCGGACACCTATGAGGCGCACAGGAACGCCGAAAAAAATGAAGCCACCATTTCAGGGATATCACATGCACCACTAATCCCGGGCGCTTAGTCAGCCAACCACATAACCGCCACTTCTTTAAGCTACTCGCTTTTAAACAACAAAAGAAGAACAACATTTCATATTTTTGACGCCAGGAAGACATTCTTCCTTATCTATTTTGTGATTTCTCATTTTCTGCATTAGCACCATCGTCTGGATAGCACTATGCTCGCATCATGCCGAACCATGTTCTCTAACAAACAAATAAACTGATAGAGACATAAATATTTATGTTAATATTTGATATCTCGCGTATGAATCATACACAACAAAATTTACTAATTCACAATATTTTTGTGACTTTTCATCTGCCTTTTCGGAGCATTCTCCGCGATTTCGAAACGCATTACGAATTGCGAAACAAGGCGCAATAAGAAGAGATACTCATGTCATTAGAACATACGTCGGACAAACCACGCTGGCTTACTACCAGCATCTTTGATCTCTGATGGAGAGTTTATGCTTAAAAAGGAGAAGATATGAAAGTGCTTTCAATTCTAGCGAGAACAGCGATTCTCGCCCTGAGCGTAGCAGGCCTCGCCAGTGCTCAAGGCCGCAGCCTTGCATATCAGTACAATCACACTGTTCCACAGGAAGGCGAACATCATCAGGTTCCCTATTTTGATCGCGTGTCCGCAAAAAACCACCATAGCGTTCCGATATCGGAGAACGATTATTTGGTGTCACACAACACTGCCGTCCATACCCACCCGCACACAGGT
>JAJZCS010000102.1 GCA_021829055.1 Pseudomonadota bacterium | reverse complement strand
CACCGAGAGTTTTTGCCGTTATGGAAGATAATATTTACCCAGGAGTATAAATAGGTATAGGATGGTACCTATTATGCGTTTAATCCTTCTGGCCTGGTGGACGGTACCGAGCGAGATAGTTTGGCACAACCAAGTCGATTGGGGTTGAGGTGACTCCAAGATCGCTTAGACTTGGTAAGTTGCGGTCTGCGATATTGTCACTTCCCAAAAGCAAGAGTTGGTCTCGGGTAAGTAGTTTGCCGGGGAGATGTTCGAAGATGCGCGCCTGAAAGGCGGCAAGCCAGTGCGGAACGCTGATCAGTCGACGGTGCCGTCGCGTCTCGGTCATCACATATTCCACAAGAGCGCGCAGGGTGTGTATCTCGGGCCCGCCGAGTTCGTAAACCTGCCCGGACGCTTCCGGACAGGTCAAACCTTTTAGCACTGCATCAGCAACGTCTTCGACATAGACAGGCTGAAGGCGCGTGGTCCCTGCGACGATTGGGATTACTGGCAGTCTCACTGCCATCGCGGCAAACCGGTTGAAAAATCTATCTTCGGGGCCGAAGACGACGGAGGGGCGCAGGATGACGGCCCGTGGGCACGCGGCCCGTACCGCCTCTTCACCGCGGGCCTTACTAGACGCGTAGAGACTCGGTGCGGTAGGCGTGGCGCCAATAGCCGAAACATGAACCAGATGAGCAACGCCGGCTGTTGCTGCCTCTGTTGCGATCAGAGCCGCGCCTAGGTGATGGATGCGTTCGAAGTCTCCAGCCTTGTGCTCATTCAGAATGCCAACAAGATTCATCACGCAGTCGGCGCCGGAAACTGCGCGGCGTACTGCACCGGCACTGGTGACTGGTGCGTAAAGCGGCACGATCTGGCCAACGTCGCCGTAAGGCCTGAGTGCGGCCGCACGCTCGGTGTCTCGCCCTGCTACCCGGACGATGTAGCCTTGATCCGCGAGGCGCTTGACAACGTGGCGACCGATAAAGCCAGAGCCACCGAAAACAGCGGCAATCTTACCCGAACCCATGGAGTTCTCCGTTGGTTAACCCGATTTGAACCATCAAAGCCGGATAATGTGGCCCAGAGTTTTGAACTTGAGTCCTTTGGCATTGAATCGGTATTGAATTCAATGCCAAACCATCCATCGCATTTAGCAATGGGATGGAGAAAGCTGTTTGTGTCCTCTGTAATGACTTTCGTTCTGAACGATGGGCCCAAGTCCGTGGCCACTTACCACAACTGAGAATATAAAGCTGAAGATGCGTGGTCTCATTCACGGCGGACGAAGCGACACGCATCGGTCCTTAGAGCCGGACCGAAAAAGACAGTTGATCGATTTTAGCAGGTTGTGATTCTGTCGGTTTGCAACAACGGACGGATTCACAATGGCTTGGACCGAAATCGCTCGGCAACGATACTGCCGGGCAGGACGGCGTTACGCAAGCGACGGCACCCCGGAAGTTCCGAATCGTGTCACAAAACTGCCGGCGCTTGAAGGGGAAGCGGCCAGTTCGTGATTAAAGTGGCAGATGATGCAATAAGCGGTTATTTTGGTTAACGATTGCATTTGCTCAAAGTCCGATGGTGGCCGTATATCAATAAAAAAGATCTGTTGTGAGGTTCAAGGTGCGCTTAAACTAAAGTTGGAGTTGCCAAACAATGATCGCATTGGTTCCGGAATCGACATAGGTTATAGAAAATGACACCTACGATGATCGAAAACTTGCGGGAAAATGTTGTTCGGTTTCCAATCGAGCTGCGACGGTCTGATTTAGACGCACTGAATGCGGAAGAACCAGACTTTCTAGCTGCCGAAGCGCTTTGTGACCGGTGTGGGATCGAAATCCCAACGACCAACTTTATTGAGTGTGGTGAAGACGAGGCCCGGGAGCGGATCGCGACGATTAAACATTGCGATCCTGTTTCGTATCAAAAATCGCTTCGCCGGATGCAGGAGGAGGCCGTGGCCATGGCAATTGACCTCTGTCGGAAGGCGCGGCGGGCTCAAGCAGATGTTTCGGTACTGCGTCGGCGTTCCATTGCCGAGCGGTCGGCGAATTCTGTAATGCATGCTGAGTACAACGCAGTGCTGGCTGACGCTGAGCGGCGTGCTGCCCAACAGCTTCTCGCGGCGATGGCGGCTGCGGATTGGGCGAGAGGGATCGATGAGGTCGTCAGTTATCACTTAAGTGACAGGCACGCATCGTCGGATTGCTCTGTGGTGCCTTTTTCTAGGCCAGTATGAACGGTCTATTGCGATATGAGAGGCTTTTTTAGATCCAGATCGTCCAGGCGTTCCCTGATGATTGACGGCAGAGTCGGGCTTCGCTAGACCCCAGACGGGAATTGGTGATGTACTGTGCCAATGGACGACACCAAGCCCAGGTGGCGGAATGGTAGACGCGCAGGTTTCAGGTACCTGTGGCCGTAAGGCTGTGGAAGTTCGAGTCTTCTCCTGGGCACCAGTTTGTTGTGCGACCGAAATCGACAAGCTATGGGATCAGGTCGCTGTCAGCCGCCTAGCAACGGAATTCTAGCAAGCATGAGCGAGACACAATTTGCTGCGGGTGTGACGATTCACCTACACAAGCACGATCTGCCCGAATCAATATTATCTAAATTCAGTGGTGTGGTGGCGATCGATACGGAGACGATGGGGCTCGATGCGCGGCGTGACCGCCTATGCCTAGTGCAATTGTCTGCGGGAGACGGTACCGCGCATTTAGTGCAGCTTATTCCTCCTGGCCTCGGTGGGCGAGGCGGCGATTGCCCAAATCTGAAGCGGCTGCTCGTGGATCCAGCTGTTGTTAAGTTGTTTCATTTTGCCCGGTTTGACGTGGCCATGTTACGGCAAACGTTCGGCATAGGAACCGGACCGGTTATCTGCACGAAAATAGCCTCGAAGTTAGTCCGGACGTATACGGATCGGCACGGCCTCAGGGATCTCTGTCGCGAATTGCTTGGTGTGGAGATTTCAAAGCAGTTGCAGTCGAGCGATTGGGGAGCACTGGACTTGAGCCCGGAACAATGTGCCTATGCCGCATCTGACGTGCTGCATCTGCATGCGTTGTGGGCGAAGCTGGAGGCTCTTCTGGCTCGGGAAGGGCGACGCGCCCTCGCAGACGCATGCTTCCGCTTCCTTCCGGCCCGCGCGACTCTCGATCTTCTGGGATACGACGATCCGGACCTTTTTGAGCACTAAAGTGGCCAGAACTGGATAGTGATTCGCTCCAGCTTGGATTGTAATTTTCGTTGGGGGTATTTGTTGACCCGAGGTTGGGCAGCGTCGCATACAGAAGATATGAGTTCGAGCTGCAGCGCCCATCAGACCGACGCGGAGACCAAAGATGTGGCAAAACGGGCGCGAGACTGTCTGATTGTTGGCCGTGACGTTTTGGTTGCGGAAGCTGGTGCGCTTTCCGCACTCGCGGGAGCGCTTGATACCCGGTTTGCCGAAGCGGTTGACTTGGTGGCTAAAGTGACGGGGCGGGTCGTAGTGACCGGCATGGGAAAGTCTGGTCACGTTGCACGGAAGATCGCAGCCACCTTTGCTTCGACCGGTACGCCGTCGATGTTTGTGCACCCTGCAGAGGCAAGCCATGGCGACCTTGGCATGATTGTGCCAGGCGATGCAGTGATTGCTCTTTCCAACTCGGGCGAGGCAACCGAGCTCGCTGATATTGTTGCTCATACCAGTCGCTTTGATCTCCCGCTGGTCGCCATAACATCCCGGGCCGAGAGCACGCTGGCGCGTGCGGCGGATATTATCCTCGTGTTGCCACCAGTGCCTGAGGCGGGCCCGATCGGGCTTGCTCCAACCACCAGCACGACGATGCAGATGGCCCTCGGCGACGCGCTGGCTATTGCGCTTTTGGCCCGACGTGGCTTTACGCCAGCCGAATTCGGCATATTCCATCCCGGGGGCAAATTGGGTGGTCGGCTTAAACGTGTAGGCCAGTTAATGCATACCGGTCCAGCGGTACCGCTCGCTTCGCCCGACCTAACCATGGATCGGGCGATTGTAAAAATTACCGAGAAGCATTTTGGTTGTCTTGGCGTGGTTGACGCATCCGGCAGATTGATAGGGGTTGTGACTGACGGCGATCTTCGCCGAGCTATGGGACCCGATATTCTCACACTCACGGTTCACGAGGTCATGACGCACGCGCCTAGAGTGATTGGACCAGATGCGTTGGCCGAGCAGGCGTTGCACGACATGACCGGCATAGAACCAAAGATTATGAGCCTATTTGTGCTAGGTGATGACAGGAGGGTCCTAGGTATCATACACATGCATGATCTGTTGCGTGCAGGTATAGCGTGATGCGCCGGAGAACGCTGATTCCGCGTGGCGCTGATCGCAGTGAGACGAAACCTGGTCGGATGAGCATCGCGCGCCATGATCCGGTGATGTTGCTCGTCCGAAGCAGAACTGTATGGTTCGCCAAGATCTCGCTCCCAGTAGTTGCTATCGCTCTTCTCGTTGTCCTTGCTGTGCTCCCCGACCTACGGACCAGTGGTTCTGTGGGACCTGCCACCTACCCTCGGGCCGGCTCAGAGGGCGCGCCGATTTCGCAGCTGAGAGAAGCTCGTTATCACGGCGTGAACGCGCAGGGTGAAAAATTTGAGGTTCGAGCAGCTAAGGCGACGCAGGTCAGTGATAGCCTGTTTAGATTGTGGCGTCCTTCCGGCGACATAACGCTTGATTCCGGCACTTGGTTAATGCTCAGCGCTGTGCGAGGGCTGTATTACCAGAAGGAAGGGAATTTGCAGCTGAATGGCAAGGTGACCTTGTACCGGAATGACGGCATAACGGTGCAAACACAGCGTGCCTTGATTGATTTGCGTACCGATGTGGCCTCGGGTGACAGAGCCGTGCTTGCATACGGCCCATTCGGGACGCTGCATGCAGAATCAGGTTTCACCGTCATGGATGGTGGTGGCCTGATCCATTTCAGGGGGAGAACTCAGTTACTTCTGGAAGACGCAGATGGTGGCATGAAGACTGCAAGTCTTTCTTCGGCTGGAGCACTAAAGTGACCTTGCGGCACTGGGCAACTTTGGGCGTTGGGTTGCTCGGACCATTAATTTTCTGCGTACCAGCGCAGGGGCAGATGCTAGGTCTGGATCAGCCCACCGGTGTACCCCCCGTGCCGATCAAGATCACCGCGGCAAAAGGTATGGAGTGGAATCAGCAGACGAGGACCATTACCGCCAGTGGCCATGCCAAGGCAGTTCGTGGCTCGGTGACGGTGACGGCTGACCGGCTTGTTGCCCATTATGTTGCCAAGGCAGCTACGCGAGAATCCTCGTCTCACGAACCCGACGCCAGTGGCCCTCTCGCAACGTTCGGTTCCGGGCAATCTCAGATTTCCGAACTGGACGCAATTGGGCGCGTGCATATCTTCACTCCGAGTCAGCAGGCTTTTGGAGAAAAGGCAGTTTATCGAATGGCTTCTGGCGAATTGGTACTCACGGGCGCTGGCCTGCGCCTGATCACGCCAGAGGAGATGATCACGGCGCGCAAGGCACTGGAGTACTGGTCGCACCGTGGCAAGGCAGTAGCTATCGGCCATGCGTTGATCGTTACGAAAGATCACCGGTCGATTTCGGCTGATGTATTAATTGGATATTTTAAACGATTTGAGGCCGATCCGAGCGTGCGTGGGACGGAGCAACAAAAGAGACATGCGCAAGGCCTTGGTGGACAATTGCGTAAGGTGGTCGCCCATGGGCATGTCGTCCTCCATACCGCTACTGATATCGCCACCGGAGACAATGCGGAATATGACCCCGAGACGGGAATCGCAGTACTTACTGGCAACGTGCATATCACACATGGGCGGAACGAGTTGATGGGCGCGAGGGCGCAGGTCGATACGAAGACCGGGATTGCGACGTTAACGGCTGCTACGGGCGCACGCGTGCAAGGGTTGGTGATACCTAATTCGGCAACATCGGAGACGGTTGGATCGCCGCAATCTGGGCGTAAGGCGGGTGGGTCATGAACGAGACATTGCGGCTGGCCGATCACGTTCGTGAGGTGGATATTCAGAATACCGGTCTCGTCGTGCGCGGGCTTGAGAAAGTGTTTCGAAAACATCCCGTTGTGCGTAATGTTTCTCTAACGCTTCGACGAGGTGAAGCAATTGGTTTGCTTGGTCCAAACGGTGCAGGAAAAACGACAACATTTTATATGATCGTCGGTCTAATTCAACCTGATGCCGGGACCATTATGCTTGATGGCGCCAATATTTCGATGCTGCCGATGTATCGACGGGCACGGCTTGGTATCGGTTATCTCCCACAGGAGGCGTCGGTGTTCCGCGGATTGACAGTTGAGCAGAACATCGCCGCAGCAATTGAGGTGGTCGAATATGATCGTGATCGGCGAGCAGCATTACTTGACGAGCTGCTGGCCGAGTTCGGTATTTCTCATCTGCGCCGTACACCGTCGTTAGCATTGTCAGGGGGCGAGCGGCGACGGGTTGAGATCGCCCGTGCTTTGGCTACCGGGCCCCGCTATATTTTACTTGACGAACCATTAGCCGGTATTGATCCGATTGCGGTTGGGGAAATCAGGGACTTGGTTGCACATCTTAAGGATCGCGGCCTTGGTGTCATTATTACTGATCACAACGTGCGTGAGACGCTTGAAATCATCGACCGCGCCTATATTCTGCACGAGGGGCAGGTTCTGATGGAAGGAGAACCGGATGCGGTTGTCGCTGATCAGGATGTTCGCCGAGTATACTTGGGCGAGCGATTTGCCTTATAGTTGGGAGGTTAACGTAAGTCCTTTTTAATCGGTATACTACGGGTTAAGAAATGGCGAGCGGGTTTGCGGCTTGTGCTGCGTGTGTTGAAATCATCAAAATTTTGTAGATTGGTTTCCATGCTTCAGCCGAGCCCGGATCCGATATTCCATACACAGCGTCGCTGACGCTGTTCTGTACCGCCAGGATCCGTACCCTGAACATCCACATACGGCGGACGACCGCCCTTGGCACCATCGCCGGACGCCAAC
>JAJZCS010000101.1 GCA_021829055.1 Pseudomonadota bacterium | reverse complement strand
GACAACTGGCTTTCCAATCGCGTTTTTCTCAATGGCGAAGACCTCGTCGATCACTGCTGTAACCCATGGAACAAACTCGAGACCCAGAGGTGGCGCATCACGTCCACCCGAGTGCGAGATTGGACAAACAGGTTCTGATCACTGAGTATTTGGTATTAAATCTTGATCAACTTCAACCGCTGGGTCGGGGAGTGAGGCAGATGCGCTGTCAGCAACCCGCGCGATGGCCAGCCGATACGGCCCGAATCTCTTTGTGAAAATTGGCCGCTCCAACCCCGACAACGCTAGTGTAGGCTTTTCTACTAGTCCGGCCCGGGGTATGAGCCTCGCATGCTCCTACCAGGCCGGCACCTTCTGGGAATCGAAGGATTAAACCCCGCTGTCATCAACAGCCTACTTGACCTTGCGGAGAGCTACGCTCTCCTCAACCGCTCGGGCAAAACCCGACGCGACGTGCTGCGGAGCAAGACCCTGATCAATTTGTTTTTCGAGGACAGTACGCGCACACGCACCAGTTTTGAGTTGGCAGGAAAACGACTCGGCGCCGATGTCATCAATATGCCGGTTTCAACATCCTCAGTTTCAAAAGGTGAAACACTGCTGGACACCGCTGCGACACTTAACGCGATGAATTGCGACATATTGGTCGTACGCCACAAATCCTCGGGAGCACCCGCCTTACTAGCGCAGAAGGTCGATGCTGCCGTCATAAACGCAGGCGACGGCATGCACGAGCACCCAACTCAAGCATTGCTTGACGCCCTAACGATCCGCCGACATCGTGGCCGACTTGAAGGGTTAATCGTCGTTATCTGCGGCGACATCGCGCATTCGCGCGTTGCGCGATCCAACTTTTTGTTACTGACATCAATGGGCTGCCACGTCCGCGTTATAGGTCCCCCAACGCTAATTCCCGCGGGCATCGAGCAATTTGGTGTGACGGTATACCACGACATGCGTCCAGCGCTCGAAGGCGCGGACGTAGTAATGGCGCTTCGCTTACAGACTGAGCGAATGATCGTGGACCAAACCGGTGGCGGGTTAATCCCAAGCGCTCGTGAATATTTTACATATTTTGGACTAGATCCCGCGAAGCTTTCGTATGCCAAGCCTGATGTCTTGGTGATGCATCCCGGCCCCATGAACCGCGGCGTGGAAATCGCTAGTCAAGTTGCCGATGATTCGGCGCACTCTGTAATTCGCGAGCAGGTTGAGATGGGTGTTGCCGTGCGAATGGCCGTGCTCGATACGCTAGCCCAACGGGCATTCGGCAATGTTTGAGCACCCCCGCGACACGCTCATTACCAGCGCCAGGATTATCGATCCGGCAACCGGTTATGATGAGGTGGGCGACCTGCTAATCAAGGCAGGCAAAATCCTCGATTTTGGCCGCAATTTGGGGCAGCCAGAGGGACCCACTATCATAGATGCTTCGGGGATGGTGCTCTGCCCCGGACTTGTAGACTTACGCGCATCACTCGGTGAACCCGGCTTCGAATATCGCGAAACGATCCAATCCTCGGCCATGGCCGCGTCGGCTGGCGGCATCACCACCGTAGCCGTGCTCCCCGACAATGCGCCAGCAACCGATGATGCTGCCCTAGTCCGGGCTTTGGCGTCCGCTGGAGATGCCACCCGGCGCATCAATATCCTGCCCTATGGTGCCGCAACCCGTGGCTGTGTTGGTAAAACGATCGCAGAATATGGATTACTGCGCGCCGCCGGAGCGATCGCTTTCACCGACGGAACACGCGCCATTGGATCAGCTGCTCTCATGCGCCGAGCGCTTTCCTACGCGCGGGGTTTCGGTGCAGTGATCGTGCAGCATCCGGAAGAGCCTAGTCTTGCCGGTGGTGCGGCAACTGAAAGCGCACGCGCCACACTTATGGGCCTTCCCGGAATTCCCGCTTGCGCCGAAGCCATACTCATCGAACGGGACCTCAGGCTTGTCGAACTCACCGGTGGCATGGTTCATTTCGCGCATATTTCTACCGGCGAGGCACTTGACCTGATTCGCCGGGCAAAGGCGCGAGGCATCAATGTCACCTGCGATACGGCCCCACCCTATTTTGACCTAAATGAAACCGCAATCGGCGACTTCCGCACGTATGCCAAGCTGTCACCGCCATTGCGAATGGAGGAGGATCGGGTAGCCGTCGTGGCTGGTCTGGCAGACGGGACAATTGATGCGATCGTGTCGGATCACCAGCCCCGCGATGCCGATGATAAGCGCTTGCCTTTTGCCGAAGCTGCACCCGGAGCCTCCGGGCTCGCGACATTGCTCGCAATCACGCTCGCGAAAGTTCATGGTGGCGAGCTATCGATGATGGCAGCCCTCGCCCTACTGACCACGCGGCCAGGCAGCCTCTTCGGGCTCGATACCGGCAGAATCGGGAAAGGAAGACCGGCGGATCTCTGCCTGTTCGCGCCGGAGCACGCTTGGTTGATTCAATCCGGCAATCTACCTGGCAAAGCACAAAACACTCCGTTTGACGGTCGCGCGGTCGAAGGCATCGTAATCGGCACTTGGAAAGCTGGACGGCGGGTATTTGGATGATGCGCGATGCCTTGGTTGCTTATCTTATATGTTCGGTTCCGTTTGGGCTTCTACTTACGCGGTTCGCGGGCCTGGGCGATATTCGTGACATTGGTTCCGGCAACATAGGCGCAACAAATGTGTTGCGTACCGGACGTAAAGGGCTTGCCGCATTAACCCTAGCGCTCGATGGCTTAAAAGGTGTGGCCGCAGTGCTGATTGCAGGCCGCGCCCCTGTGATCAGTGCAATGTTCGCCGTTGTCGGACACATGTTTCCAATCTGGCTACGTTTTCGCGGCGGCAAGGGGGTCGCGACCGGTCTCGGCGTGCTATTGGCATTAGCCTTCCCGGTTGGCATGCTTGCATGCGCGACTTGGATCGGCATGGCGCTGTGGAAACGTTACTCGTCGGCTGCGGCCCTCAGTGCGTTTGGAGTTAGTCCACTCGTCGCCATGATCTTCGGTGAACCGTGGTCGACCACGGCGTGCACGACGGTGATCGCAGCATTGGTCGTTTACAAACATCGATGCAACATCAAGAGACTGTGCTGCGGTGAAGAACCGCATATAAATTTTGGCGCTTTATAGCCCGCAAATCCAATGCGGGTTTTGTCTTGCCGCACCGAAGAGCGTTTCTTTTTGCGCCGACGGGCATCGGCCCGCGCACGCATGCCCGCATGCCTTGTGCAGCACAAGATTGCCCCCGGCATACGCATCGTCGCCGGGTGGCCTATCCCCGCCCATATCGTTGAAGTCCGGACGATACCGGTTGACGAGACGCTCCAGCGCTGTCAGTTCTCCTCCTCCGTTGTGCCATGGAACGGAGCCGGCAGATCGGACCAGCCCTGCGGAGCACTTGCTTGGCTGGCTACCTGCCCCGATCCGGGTCATGTAATTTCGAAATGAACGGATCTGAATGAACGCCATCGTCGTCGTTGAATCCCCCGCAAAGGCAAAAACCATAAATAAGTATCTGGGCAACGGATTCACTGTGCTCGCTTCGCTGGGCCATGTCCGCGATCTGCCTGCAAAAGATGGATCAGTGATGCCAGAACAGAGCTTCGCAATGGCTTGGGAAGCTGACGCGCGCGGCGAAAAACAGGTCTCCGCAATTGCGAAGGCCTTGAAGAACGCGGACACGCTCTATCTCGCAACAGATCCAGACCGTGAAGGCGAAGCGATTTCTTGGCATGTGCGGGCAATGCTTGAGGATCGCCACGCTCTCACTGGCATAAAAGTCCAGCGAATCACTTTTAACGAAATCACCAAATCAGCAATACAAGCGGCATTGAAAGCGCCTCGTGATCTCGATGCCGCACTGATCGAGGCTTATCTCGCACGCCGCGCACTCGATTATCTGGTCGGCTTTACGCTCTCGCCAGTGCTTTGGAGGAAGCTGCCGGGCAGTCGCAGTGCCGGTCGTGTACAGTCAGTGGCCCTGCGCCTGATCTGCGAGCGGGAAGCAGAAATCGAAATCTTCCGCACGCGCGAATACTGGACGATCAGTGCTGAGTTCTTGACTCCGAATGACGCCGCCTTCGTAGCAAAACTCACCCATCTTGCCGGCCGCAAAGTCGAACAATTCGGCATACCAAATGAAACTGCAGCGATGGCTGCAAAAGCGACTGTCGAGAGCGGGATATTTAAAATCGCGTCGGTCGAGAAACGGCGAACGAGGCGTCATCCACTCCCCCCATTTACGACATCCACTTTGCAACAGGATGCATCTCGGAAACTTAGTCTATCCGCCCAGCAGACGATGCGGCTGGCTCAGCAGCTATATGAGGGCGTTGACCTTGATGGTGAAACCGTCGGGCTCATCACCTATATGCGCACCGACGGGGTGCAAATGGCTGGCGAAGCAATTTCTTCTGCACGGACTCGAATTCGATCCGGCTTTGGCGAAAAATATCTTCCCAGAGCGGCGCGGCTTTATCAATCCAAGGCAAAGAACGCACAAGAAGCACACGAAGCGATTCGACCAACGGACTTCGGTCGAGTGCCGGATAAAGTTACGCGTGCATTGAACAGAGACCAAGCGCGGCTTTATGACTTGATCTATAAGCGCGCGCTGGCCTCTCAGATGGAGTCGGCGGAGCTTGACCAAACTAGTGTTGACATATCCGATTCCTCCGGGACCGTTCTACGCGCTACGGGTTCGGTGCTAGTATTCGACGGCTTCCTTCGTCTGTATCATGAGGATGTGGATGACGCTGGGGTCGAAGATGCTGAAAGTCGTCTCCTGCCCCCGATGGCGAGTGGCGACCAGCTGAGCACTGACACCGTTGCGGCTGAACAACATTTCACCCAACCGCCGCCACGCTACTCCGAAGCGAATCTCGTCAAGAAAATGGAGGAACTCGGAATTGGTCGCCCGTCCACCTACGCTTCCATTCTTTCTGTATTGCGCGACCGCAATTACGTGCGCATGGAAAACCGACGCTTCATACCCGAGGATCGCGGCCGCCTTGTCACCGCTTTTCTGGTCGCCTTTTTCGGCCGCTACGTAGATACAGGTTTCACTGCTGCTCTTGAGGAAAAACTTGACGAGATCTCCGCCGGCTCCATCGACTGGCGAGCTGTGATGCGAGATTTCTGGGCCGATTTCTTCTCTGCAGTCGAGCAGACAAAAGATCTTAAGATCTCGGACGTGATTGAAACGCTGGACGCTGAGCTCGGATCGCATTTCTTTCCACCCCGCGAAGATGGTACCGACCCACGGTTGTGCCAGGCATGCGGATCGGGGCGGCTTGGGTTAAAGTTGGGGCGTTTCGGCGCGTTTATTGGTTGTTCGAATTATCCGGAGTGCCAATACACACGCAAACTCGCCATCGACGGTACGAGCGACGTGGCTGATACCCTACGTGACGGTATGCGTGTCCTTGGCGAAGATCCAAACGGCGTGCCGGTGACATTACGGCGTGGACCTTACGGCCTCTATGTGCAGCTTGGTGACCTTGATCCTGACAACAAAAAATTCAAACCTCGGCGGATCTCTCTCCCTCGTGGCATCGATGGTGAAAATTTGTCATTGGGTCGGGCTTTGGGATTATTGTCGCTGCCGCGCATGATCGGTGTCCATCCAGAAACGAAACAAGACATCCATGCCGGTATAGGCCGCTTTGGGCCATACGTGAAAATGGGTTCGATATTCGCTTCACTGGATGAGGACGATGACCTCCTCACGGTAGGGATTAACCGGGCCGTGGCAGTACTAGCAAAAAAACAGGAAGGTATGCGCGAATTGGGCCCACACCCTATAGACGGAATCCCGATTCTCCTCCGTAGAGGAAGATTTGGCCCCTACGTGCAACACGGCGATTTGGTCGCCAGCTTGCCGCGGGGGACAGAACTCAGAGATGTCACGCTCGGACGTGCTGTGGCTCTGCTTAATGAAAAGGGCAAGAAACTGCCCAAACGTGGCGGGAAGCCGAAAGCAAAAATCGCATCGTCTAAGATGCCTAAAACCGCGCGGTCCAAGGTCCAATCCAAGAGGTCAGCTGCCGTAGGCCGAAAGACTCCGAGAATTTCCAGTCGAGCTAAAAACTAGTAACTCCCGTCATTGATTTTGCTGTTAATCTCTAATTCGGCATCTCCACAGTATTTAGTCGCCGGTGAAAAATGCGTAACCAACTGAATTATCTTTGGAATTTGATGTTTTTGGCCTATTTTCTTTGCTGGAAACACTGAGCTTTCCTACGGTTTTCCGGCAATTTGATTCGACGCGGCGGGTTGTGATTCTCTGCTTTCAGGACGTTTTTGAGGGCGAAGATGCGACCAAAGGAACCTCGCGATAGCGGCCAGCACGACCTTTTGCGGTCACGGCTGGATCAGATCCTCGACACGGGACACGCGCTTGCCAAACTGGCGCGGACGATCGATTGGGATTTCCTCAGCCAGAAACCCGGCGCGGTTTAGACCGACCAGCCAGGCCGGCCACCGCTGCCGACCCGGCTGGTGGCGGGTCTGGCAATCCTCAAGCATATGCACGATCTTTCCGATGAAGCCTTAAGCGACCGCTGGCTGGAAAACCCGTATTACCAATATTTCTGCGGCGAGGAATTCTTCCGCCACAAGCTGCTCTTCGACCGCTCCTCGATGACCCGCTGGCGCCAGCGCATGGGCGGAGCCCCCGAAGGCTGTGCCAGGGGCCGCTTGGTGGAAGGGGGCGGAGGGGAAGACCGGCTGGTGGCGTTGCTACAAGAGAGCCTGGCCGCGGCGACGCGCACCGGGGCTGCAAAACCTGCGGACTTCACCGGCGTGATCGTCGATACCACCGTGCAACCGAAGGCAATTGCTCATCCAACCGACGCCAAGCTGCGGTTCCGGGCGCGCGAACATCTGGTCCGCCACGCCCAGCGATCCTGTCCCGCGGCGTGGTGTAGGAGCGGCATCCTGAGCAGTATTGGCTGCGTTATCAGGCTGCCATTTCTGGCAAGCTGACGGTGGTAGTATCGCTTAAAGGTGCGATGGTTTCCAGGGTCATGTATCTGGTGC
>JAJZCS010000100.1 GCA_021829055.1 Pseudomonadota bacterium | reverse complement strand
GGTGCCCAGGAGGTTTGCCTCTGCGGCAGTGGCTGCCTGACCCAGCTGTCTGATTTTTGCCAAAAAGTCGGAAATGACGCCGGAAAAAACCTCGGACGTCGGCATCGTGATCCGGCCAATGAAGCGCTTGAACGGCAGTACCAAGCTGCTGCACGGACCGCGTCCGCTGGCGAACCTCCCGGAGAGCGGATCCCAAGAAGGATGAAAAATCCTGCTTCTTGGCCAATAACGCGGCCGCGCCCCCGGGTCGAACACGAGTCTTGGGTGTTCCTGAGCAAAGAATAAAAGGCGATCCGTTTAGGCTTGCCAGCTAACAGAATACCAGAGATCTCGATAAAATAAAATTAACACCAAAACCAACCGCTGCACCGGCGACGCAGCAAGCTTGCTGTTCGGTTCCTCCTGCGCCGAGCCCGTCTCACTTGAGGCTTTCGCGCCGTGTCACAGTTTCCTCTCGCAGGCTGGCATCGTAAAGCTTTGGGCCAAACGCTCAAGGTTCCGGGCAAACATGAGATCGCACCCGGCCTGGTATCCATAGTCGTCGCATTGAAACGTTCCCTTCAAAAGCGCCAACTCGGCCTTGACAGATCCGCTGTACAAAACATGAAGCCCCTTCCCTGCGTGGGCCCATTTCTACCGACTTCGGCGGGTGCCACAAAAGCCGCCTTCTCCCACCGAATTTTTTGTCAGGGCGGCAACAGCGGCTGCGCCTGTACCGCATTGCTGCTCGGGTTTTCTGGTACACCCGATGCTGAATTGACAGGCGCGTAATCGTTTTGAGTGGCCTCGCTTATGGCACCCTCACCGGAAGTAAGAGCCTGAGATTTTACTTGCCTGCGAGGCGTTGACGCCGGCAAAGACGAAGCGGTCGGTTCTGCAGTTGACTGTGCCGATACTGCTCCGCCTGCCCAGGGAGGATTACCCAGGTTGACCTGTTTAGGCGTCGTATTTGCCGCCGTCAGTGCACCGATACCGCCGCCTATTGCCCCGCCGACAATCACGCCAACGGGCCCTCCGATCAAGCCAAAGGTTGCCCCCGTCGCCGCACCGCCAGCCGCTCCGCCACCCACCCTGTTCGGGGCACTTGATCCGCAGCCCGACAAGCTGAGCAATAGTATGGTCAGCACGCATGCCGACCGTGCATTCTGTCGCTTCATCGATCCTCGTCCTTTGTGCGTCCCCCCCTTCATCCCAGAGAGCGGCAGATCCGGCAAGGCTTTCTTGCACTGCCCAATCGCTTCCAGTTAGCTCAGTGGCTGATGATTCCCATGCTCCGATGCAGCACGGGAATCCAGGTCATGACTTGAAAAGCGCAATCTTCACGGCGTCTAGCGGCACAAGCGCCCGGAAGCATGGTTCTAAATCGATTCCTCCAAGCACGACTCAAGGCCGACCTATGCTTCATGGCTTGCTGAAGTGTAATCCTGAAGAAATCCGGCGTTCGGGACGTCCGATCTTAATGTTGCTGCCGGTACGAAGATACGGCGACGTGCTCTCCAGCGCTCCGCAGAGAAGTCAGAGCAGCGATGAACCCATACATGAACGTAAATTATTACAAAACCGTTATGGATGGAGGGGAAGCATCGCCTATGCTCCCATCTGCCTTTACTCCATTTCTATATCTCATCGCGTCAATTCCGGAACGTTGACGCTGAATAGCCCTGCACGAACAATAAGGCGCGCAAATCGGCGTGGAGCACCCGCAGGCTCGCGTGTGCCGTCACGATAGGCTTTGCATGAAATGCAATCCCCATTCCGGCATCTGCCAGCATGGTCAAATCGTTGGCGCCATCACCGACTGCCATCGTCGCTGCCAGCCGCACACCGCGCCCCGCGGCAACCTTATGCAAGATCGCACATTTGGCGTCACGGTCAAGAATGGGCTCGGCTACCCTACCCGTGAGCCGCAAACCGTCGTCAAGCAACTGGTTGGCGTAATGAACATCAAAGCCCAGTTCGGCTGCAACCCTACCCGTAAAGTAGGTGAAACCTCCCGACACCAGCGCCGTCGTTGCCCCGTTGGCCTGCATGGTCGCAACGACTTCATGTGCGCCTGGGGTAAACTCGATTCGTCGCCAAGCGCGCTCCAAGGCGGCAAGATCAAGACCTTTGATCAGTGCCACCCGCTCGCGCAACGCATCAGCAAAGTCGATTTCACCGGTCATCGAGCGCTTCGTAATCGCAGCTACTTCTTTCCCAATCCCCGCCTCCATTGCAATCTCGTCAAGCGTTTCCGAAGTAACAATGGTGCTGTCCATGTCAGCCACGAGTACCGCCTTGCGCCGGCCGCGCGATTTGACGCAAAGCGCGTCTACGGGGGCTCCTTCCAATGCCTCGGCAATTAATGCGCACGAGGGCTCGGCCATGCATGGAATTTCCGCCGCTTCATCGGGGGAAAGCCAAACCGGCTCACCACCGCCTATCGCTGCGCGGACACGTCTCACGATGGCGAACGACAGCAAGAACTTGTCGCGTGGCGCGACGAGGATCAGAACAAATCTCATGTCAGATGCGCGTAAAGCAATTCCACGAGAGGCCGCAAGACGGCTGCCAGTCGTCGCCGGCCCAACCGCATCGGGCAAGTCGGCCTTGTCTCTCATTCTCGCCGAACAGGTCGGCGGCACGGTCATTAATGCCGACGCAATGCAGTGCTATACAGACTGGAGGATCATTACCGCACGCCCCAGGCCAGCAGATGAAGCCCGTGCGCCACATCGTTTATATGGTGTACGCACACTCACAGAAAAAGTTGATGCCGCTTGGTGGTCTCAGGCAGCCAAGGTCGAGCTTGATGCATGCCGGAATCCAATTTTGTGTGGTGGCACCGGGATGTACCTTAAATCTCTTATCGATGGGCTGGCCCCAATCCCAAATCCGGGAGACGCCGCGCGGGCTGAAGCGCGAGCGATGCTCGCAGTACATGGCCCGGCTTGGCTACACGCGTGGCTCATGACGCATGACCCTGGCACCAGCGCAAAACTGAAACCCACCGACTCCCAGCGCCTTGTTCGGGCCGCAGAAGTGTTAATTGGAACGGGGCAGGGTCTGGCCTTCTGGCAGACTCAGCCTGCCACACCATTAGCCGGCTTCGAGCCGGTCCTTATACTTCTTGAGCCCCCGCGTGATGAATTGCGCGTGGCAATCAAAACTCGCTTCAGAACAATGCTCCAGGACGGTGCACTTGATGAGGTTCGAGCAGTAGCTTCCCGCAACCTCGATCGACGCCTGCCAGGCTTACGTGCACATGGCGTACCCGAATTGTTCGAGTATCTTGATGGCAGGATTACTCTTGAAGAAGCGGTCCAACGCGCAGTCGCAGCGACCGTGGCCTATACACGACGCCAGACAACCTGGTTCCGCCATCAGAAACTTGCAGATCAGCGTCTCACTTTGACGATCTGTGCAAGAATCGGTGATGATATAGAATATTCGGAAAGCATTCGCGACAAAACCATTTCATTTATTAATTCAAAATATTGACGCGCTCAAGGTTGACGGCTACCGCTGACGATAACCGAAACAGGACCCTACCCAGGATGAACATCGTGACCCAGCAATCCGCCTCTGGTGCTGAAATTTTACTGCGGGCTCTGAAGGAGCAAGGCGTCGAAGTCATTTTCGGCTATCCCGGTGGCGCCGTATTGCCAATTTATGACGCGCTATTCCAGCAAAATGCGATCCGGCACATCTTGGTACGACATGAGCAGGCAGCTGTGCACGCCGCTGAAGGCTACGCTCGCTCGACAGGCAGGACGGGCGTCGTCTTGGTGACGTCTGGCCCGGGCGCGACAAACGCTGTCACGGGCCTCGTCGACGCATTGATGGATTCGATTCCGCTCGTCTGTTTGACAGGGCAGGTCCCGACCCATCTGATTGGCAATGATGCTTTTCAGGAAGCTGACACGACCGGCATCACCCGACAAGCCACTAAGCACAATTATCTGGTCAAGCGGGCCGAAGATCTCGCCCGCGTCGTGCACGAAGCATTCCATGTCGCGAAAACCGGACGTCCAGGACCGGTTCTCGTCGACCTGCCAAAGGATATCCTTATCAATCCTGCACCATACGCCGAGGCCGCCAAAGGACCGCATCGTAGCTACCGTCCCCGTATCGAGCCAGACGCAACACGGATCGTTGACGCGGTTGCTCTAATAAAAGGCGCTCGGCGGCCGATTTTCTATACGGGGGGAGGCGTCATCAATGCTGGCCCAGAAGCCGCACAGTTGCTGGCTGAGTTCGCCGGTTTGGTGGGCGCACCTGTCACATCAACGTTGATGGGCTTGGGCGCATTCCCAGCAGCTAACCCGCAATTCCTGGGTATGCTGGGAATGCATGGAACATATGAAGCAAACCTCGCGATGCATGGTTGTGATGTCATGCTCAATCTCGGGGCCCGCTTTGATGATCGGGTAACCGGGCGTCTGAATGCTTTTGCCCCCGGATCAAAGAAGATCCACGTCGATATCGATCCCTCGAATATTAACAAGAATGTCATCGTTGACATCCCAATTGTGGCAGACGCACGCGCAGCGCTCCGAGCATTGATCGACACCTGGAAATCTGACCCGACCCGCCAGGACCATGCCGCTCTCGCCCATTGGTGGCAACGCATCGAGTCATGGCGACGCAAAGATTCCCTGAAATACACGCAAAGCGTTTCACCCGGCGCGGTCATCAAGCCTCAACACGCAATCAAGCGTCTCTGGGAAATGACCCGCGAGCGGGATACATATGTTACAACGGAGGTCGGCCAGCATCAGATGTGGGCTGCCCAGCATTACCGCTTCGAAAAACCCAATCGATGGATGACGTCGGGCGGTCTCGGCACCATGGGCTACGGCTTGCCGGCAGCTGTGGGTGTCCAAACAGCTTACCCGAATGCGCTGGTCATCGACATTGCAGGCGAAGCCAGCATCCTGATGAACATTCAGGAACTAGGCACGCTCGCGCAGTACCGTCTTCCTGTAAAAATCTTTATCCTTAACAACGAATATATGGGAATGGTACGCCAGTGGCAGGAGTTGCTGCACGGCGGCCGCTATTCGGAGAGTTATTCTGCTGCCTTGCCCGATTTTGTGAAACTTGCCGAGAGTTTTCATGCGGTTGGACTGCGCGCCAAGACCATCGATGATCTCGACCCCGTGATTGCGGAAATGATCGCGACCGATCGGCCGGTGATTGCTGACATCTGCGTTGATCCACGTGAAAACTGCTTTCCGATGATTCCCTCAGGAGCTGCTCATAATGAGATGATTCTTGGCCCGGAGCACGAGGATGAGGCGGCTGGCATAACCGACGAAGGACTGGTCCTGGTATGAGCGCAATAATGCAAGAGAGCCTTCGAGCGGCCACGATTTCCGTTTTGGTTGAAAATGAGTCTGGCGTTCTCGCTCGCGTGATTGGATTATTCTCGGGTCGTGGCTACAATATCGACAGCCTCACTGTTGCGCCTGTGGATGATGACCGGCGCCGTAGCCGGATCACCATTGTGGCAACCGGTACCGAGATGGTTATTGAACAAATTAAGGCGCAGCTTGATCGCCTTGTTCCGGTTTATCGCGTCGCCGATCTCTCACGCGAAGGTCCACATCTGGCACGTGAACTGGCCCTGATCAAAGTTGTCGGTGCCGGCGAGAAACGCGCCGAAGCGCTCCGCCTCGCAGATGCGTTTCGCGCACGCGTTATCGACGCGACCACAGAAAGCTTCGTGTTTGAACTGACAGGTGCGACCGACAAGCTTGATGCCTTTCTTGACCTCATGCGTCCGCTCGGACTAGTCGAGATTTCGCGTACCGGTGTTGCCGCGATTGCTCGCGGCACGCGCACAATCTAAGCAGCAAGCGTTGTGAGCCCGGATGCATGACATGCGGATTGCACCAAAAAGTGAAGTGAATCCACTCGTGAAGATCACCTCTCTTTGTCCGATATTGTGAGCTACTCCGCCGATGTACGATGGACTGCCATGGCTCTGCGTGCCCCGCGGCTATCGTGCACCCGGTATCCTTGACCTGGCGCAACGATTGTGACGGTGCCTCGTCCCATGATGCGCGTCGGCATTTGGCCGGCGTTGGCCGTGCTGATGGGCCTAACATTGTTCACGATCGTGATCGCTTGGCTCGGGTGGCATGATGTTATTGACGCACTCGCCCAAATCAGCGTTGTTGGCTTCGTCGAATATCTCCTTACCCAGGGTGCCATTGTCGTAGGGCTCGCAATGGCCTGGCGAGTATTACTGCGCAATCGTAACGGTGGAAACTTCTGGCTCCTGTTTTGGGGGCGCTTGGTACGCGACGCCGCAGGAGAGTTTTTGCCTTTTTCGCACCTTGGCGGATTTGTGCTCGGTGGTCGGGCCATTACCCTCGGTGGCGTCGGCTTTGCCGATGCCGCAGCCTCGACTCTTGCGGACGTCACTGTTGAGTTCCTTTCTGAACTCGTTTTCATCACCATTGGCTTGGTCGTTTTGGCCGTGACTCTACCGGGCCAACGTTTGATTTTGCCGATTAGTATTGGGTTGGCTATTGCCCTGATTAGTGGAGGGACATTTGTTTTCGTGCAGCAAGGCGGAAGCAGATTATTCCGAGCTCTCGCAACGCGCATCGCCGGGCAGTCCGGCGATGCGGCGGCGTTACGTGCTGACCGTCTACAAACCGCCCTGGATGAAATCTACGCTGAACCCTATCGGCTGCTGGGGGCTGGTGCCCTGCATCTGACTTGCTGGTTTGGCACAGGAGTTGCGGGCTATGTCGCCTTTCATGCTCTCGGGGCGCACATCTCCCTCCTACAGGCGATCGCGATCGAATCGATGCTGCATGCGATTCTTGCCGCCGCCTTTTTTGTTCCGGGGCGCGTCGGAGTACAGGAAGCTGCCTATACCTTGCTCGGCGCAGCGTTTGGTGTACCACCCGATATCGCGCTCTCGGTTTCCTTGCTACGACGAGCGCGAGACCTCATCATCGCGGTACCAGTCTTGCTGGTCTGGCAGGGTATCGAGGCACGTCGGCTACATCCCATTTCCACCCGGAGCTGACCTATGTTCCAACCCATGCGGCTAGCATTGGGAGAATGTCGGATACGCCGGTCTTGATCCTATGGCGCCGGAACGCCATTTTTATCGTTGATTTGCAAGGAGAATGCCTGTGACCAAAAATGTTTCCGATTCCAGCTTTGAGGCCGAT
>JAJZCS010000099.1 GCA_021829055.1 Pseudomonadota bacterium | reverse complement strand
GATACCTGCGCGCATCGCGCAGAATCGCACGACCAGATCGGCGCGGGAATCCCCGAACGGACTCTTCCGTCAGGTGCTATCCACTAGTATCTAGAAAACGCCTTCTTTCAGAATTAAGGTTGCCGACCGGCAAGCGCGAGATCGCCGATCGTACCAAGTCGGGGAAACCGACCTTCAGCCAAGGCGTTCAGGCTTTTCGGCTGAATACCGATTTCCTCAGCGTAGATCCAGCTGTCTGTTATGACTTGTCGTACGAACCTGCGTGTCTGACCGTCAGGAATTGACTCGAGAAAGATGAGAGGATCGCCATGGTCATGTATCGCACGGGTCCAAGCTGCTGCGGCCACGGGGCCAGCATTATAGCTGGCGAGAACATCCAGCAGATTACGCTTTACACCCGGTTGCCGTGCTAAGTCACGCAAGTACGTTTGTCCTAGGGCCATATTGATAGATGGATTCGTCAGCTCTGCCGGCAATCCAGTCTCACGTGCCATCGCGTACGCCGTCTCTGGCATCAGTTGCATGACGCCTCGTGCACCGACACGCGACACGGCCTGCGGATTAAAGCGCGACTCCGTACGGGCCACTGCGTATAATAATGGTGGGTTGATTTTAAATCCCCCTGCCGGGTGCAATGCCGGTAAGGGCAATGGCGCGCCGTCGGCGGTATGTGACGGCATCGCCCGGTTAAATGCGACAGCGACATCAAACAGTCCGGCGTGTGCAGCGACGCCAATTGCGGCCCGGCCAAGTGCCGGGTTTTTTTTGATCGTCGTCCATAGGCTCAGCAAAGCCTCTGATGCTTCGCCTGGCCGCCCTGCTTCCAGTAGTCCGAATGCCAGCTTTCCGGCTGGCAGGGCGTCAATCGATTCAACGTCCGCTTCTGACAAGGTCGCCGTAATGCCGTCGCCGATACTGGATCGTCCGAGCAGCCTGGCAGCAAGAATCCCGTAGAAACTTCGGTTGGCTTGCGCTGCACGACCAAGCCAGTGGAAATAATTAGCGGGCTGGTCCAGCCGCAGAGCAGTGCGTGCAGCCCAGAATGCGCCGGCCGCGCGTTCGCCGCTTGATGCGAAAGGAGCTTGAGCTGCTTTTATGAAAAATGGGCCGGCCGCCTTGAGGTTGCCTTTCTGCCACGCAGATAGCCCCGCTACGTAGTCGGCTAACCAGCTTTTCCCATCCGACATTCTTACCGTGCCATCGGCTAGGGAGAGGGCATCATTATACTTGCCCTGCGTGAAAAGTTCGCGTGCCCGTTCGGCTGCACGATAGCGTGGTATGCGCGGGCGAAACGCGGGCATGCTTGGCGCACGTGCGCCTGGATTCGGCAGTTTGCTTATCCTTATCACCGGCATGGTATCTCCGGGAGGGAGCCGTTGCCTTAACAAGGCGATAATCCGACGGGAGTTCGGCTGACCGCCGTATTTCAGCAGCCATCTTCGTAATTCTGGAACGGTCGAATAATGATAAGGACCGAGATACAGCTGCGCGAGAACCTGACCCATTAAAAGGGGGGCCCGGACCCGTGCAATCAGCGCTTTTGCGGCGGTAATCTTGCCGCTGTGCTGGTCGGCGAAGATGCGCCGGTATAGTACCGCCTGGCTTGGCGACAGCGGTCGTGGGAGCGCCACCTCTGCTCCACCAGAGAGCAGCGGCGTGGCCGGGCCACCATATTCGGCGTTCGCGGAACTGGAAGGTCCAGCACCTTGATGCGTTGATCCCCGTGACTCAGCTAGCGCTGCTGTCGGTGCAGCGAAGCCGCTGAGCAGTATGGTCGCCGCAAGCAACGCTGACGCCACACTTTGGCGGGAGAGCAGTCCTTCAGCCTCTCGCATGGCGAGTCGGCTACACGGATATCGATGAGTAAGGCAACCCCCGAAAATGAGACGGGTCGCAAAATAAAGACAAAAATTAAGATTCGAGCACGTTATGTCGCGGACTTAATATCATATTTCCGTGATAGAGCGTAAAAATCGCAATGCAGCAATCGAATATATCTGCTTGCGGTTTCATTTCCGGCCGACCCTTCGCGGCCCAATTTTTACGCCGGCCCGGCGGCTCTGGAGCGGTGCAGCAACGACAATAGATCAGCCCATGCGTGCCGTTTAGCTGATGGTTGCCGCAGGAGAAAGGCGGGATGATAGGTCGGTAGCGTTGGGAAAGGCTCGTGCGCGCCAGGGATTATCACTTCCAGCCAGCGCCCACGCGCTCTGGTGATGCCTTGCGACGCGCCGACCAGTGCGCGAAGAGCCACGCTTCCGAGAAGAACCAGAAAATCCGGTCGAATCAAGGAAATATGCCTATGGAGAAACGGAAGACACTGAGCGATTTCGGTTTCCGACGGCGTGCGGTTACCAGGGGGACGCCAAGGCACGGTGTTGACGATCCGGACTTTGGATCGATCGAGTCCGATGCTTGCCAACATGCGGTCGAGCAATTGACCCGCAGGGCCGACGAAAGGCAAGCCTGATCGATCTTCCTCCGCTCCGGGCGCCTCCCCGATAAACATGATTTTTGCTGTCTCGCTGCCATCGGCAAATACAAGTTTGGTCGCCGTACGTTTCAGCGCGCATTTATCGAATGTTTCGAGAGATTGCCGTAGGGTGACCAGATCAGGGATCGCCTCGATGTGATTTTCATAAAGGCTGACCGGCTTCGGCCAGATGTGATCACGATCGCCCAAGACGGGAGTTCCGGTGGGGGCCCGTCGGTCGAAAGGAGTGTCCGCCAACGCATCCTCGGCGCCCCACTCTGTTTGGAGTGCTAACGTAGACAAGATGTCGGCAGTAGAAGTATTTTTCATGAAATCATCCTGGATGGCGTACGAGCTTCACACAACCCCGCTAGGAATATACATCTGGCGATAATTACAAGGTTACTCAAGAAGCAGCGCAGATCACCTGCGGAGAAAAGAGATGTTCCAGCGAAGAGAGCCAGAAGATCTCGCCGGGGTTCCGCGGGAAGAGGTGGCGTTTGACGTCGTGGTGGTCGGGGCAGGGCCCGCCGGATTGGCTGCCGCGATTCGATTAAAACAGATTAAGCCTGAAATTTCTGTTTGTGTTCTCGAGAAAGGCGCTGAGGCTGGCGCCCACATCTTATCCGGGTGCGTGCTTGATCCCCGTGCGTTTCACGAATTGTTGCCCGAAACCGACATCCTCACTGTTGAGCATACCGTTCCAGCTCGCGAGGACCGCTTCTTGTTCCTCACAGAAGCCGGAGACTTCAGGCTTCCAATCCCTCCGGACATGCGTAATCGCGGGAACTATATAGTCAGCCTCGGCAATCTTGTCCGTTTCCTTGCCAGCAGAGCGACGGAACTCGGGGTAGAAATCTATTCAGGCTTCGCCGGCACTGAAGTGCTGATTGACGACGATCGTGTGGTCGGCGTTGCCACTGGTGACATGGGTGTTGGCAAGGATGGGAATCCCACGGAGCTTTATCAACGCGGCATGGAACTCCGGGCTACGTACACTGTATTCGCCGAAGGCTGCCGCGGCTCCCTTGGCAAACAATTAATGGCTCGATATGGGCTGAACCAAGGTGTTGATCCTCAAACCTACGGTATTGGACTTAAAGAACTCTGGGAGGTGAAAGACGCGAATCATTATCCGGGTTTGGTCATGCACTCGATTGGATGGCCCCTTGACTCAAGGACATATGGGGGCACTTTCATGTATCATTTTGGGAGCAATCTCGTGGCCTTCGGCCTAGTTGTTGGACTTGACTTCCAGAGTCCATATTTTTCACCTTTTGAGGAAATGCAGCGCAGCAAGACGCATAGAGCGTTCAGACCGTTTTTCGAAGGCGCCAGACGGATTGCTTACGGTGCAAGGGCTTTGAATGAAGGGGGGGTTCAGTCGATTCCAAAACTTGTCTTTCCTGGCGGCATGCTCGTTGGATGCGAAGCCGGATTCATGAATGTACCTAAAATCAAGGGCACTCATACTGCAATGAAGTCCGGCATACTCGCTGCTGAGACGATTGCGCAGGCGCTCGCGGGGATAAAGCCAAACACTCTGGAGGATTTTCCGGTAAAATTGCGGGAGTCTTGGATATGGTCGGAATTGAAGGCCGTACGTAATGTGCGCCCTGGCTTCGCAAAACTTGGCCTGTGGGGAGGTCTTGTGAATGCTGCTTTCGAGACCTACCTGGCGCGAGGGAGGCTGCCTTGGACCCTGCACAACCGTCCTGATAACACAGCCCTAAAGCCAGCCACGGATGTTGCGCCCATAGTCTACCCGAAACCCGACGGCGTACTCACATTCGATTGTCTTTCTTCACTGTTCCTTTCCAACACCCATCATGAGGAGAACCAGCCTGCGCATCTGGTTCTGCACGATCCATCAGTGGCGATCAGCATCAATTGGCAGAAATACCGGTGCCCAGAGTCGCGTTATTGCCCGGCGGGTGTCTACGAGATCGTGGGTGCCGACGAGACAAGTGTAACGCTCCGGATCAACGCACAGAACTGCCTGCATTGCAAAACCTGCGACATCAAAGATCCAACCCAAAACATCAGCTGGGTACCTCCCGAGGGCGCCGGCGGGCCAGCATACCCAGGAGGTATGTGAAAGGAAGCTCGTTGCTAATTGTACATACTGCCGTGTTTGGTTTTAATGACTGCTCGTACCAGGAGAGCGTGCTGCCCGTCGGGCGCAAGATGTACAACTAATCCGCACTTGCTCTTGACCGGGATGTACCTCCTGCACCATATCAATATCGAACGAGCCATGGCGCCAATCCTTTCGTACGCTGGCATCCAATTTTCCAGAGGTTTGATATGTCGTTGCCACTGATGCCGAAGGCCACTGCGGTTTGGCTTATCGAAAAAACCGCCTTAACATTCGAGCAGATCGCTGATTTCTGTGGCATGCACCCTCTCGAAGTCCAAGCCATCGCCGATGGCGAGGTGGCGCAAGGCATCGTCGGCTATGATCCGGTCGCAAATAAGCAGGTCACATTGGAGGACATCCGTCGCTGTGAGGCAGATACGTCTGCCCGTCTCAAGCTGCTGACGAGCGCTTTGCCGAGTGCCAGACGGGGCAAAGGCGGCCGTTATACGCCGGTTGCAAAGCGAATTGACAGGCCTGACGCAATTGCTTTTGTTCTTCGCAATTATCCGCATGTGCAGGATTCGCAGATTGCCAGACTCCTCGGAACTACCAAGGAGACCATCCAAAAAGTGCGAGACCGTACGCACTGGAATAGCGCAAACATCAAGCCGCGCGATCCGGTCATTCTAGGTCTATGCAAACAATCGGACCTGAACGACGTGGTGGCCGCTGCCAACGCCCGCGCGACGCAGGAGGGCCACCTGCTCCCGCCTCACGCCAATCATCATGCAGATGAAGCAGCCTGAGGCGGAGGACAGATCGTAATCAGGAACTTGTCGTCCGCAGTCGTTCCAATTCTTCCTTAAGTCTCAGCTTCTCCAATTTCATTCTCCCGAGTTCCTCCTTATCCGGGCGCGGGCGGCGATCCTCGTCGGCGATACGGTTCTCCAAACTAGCGTGACGTTCCTTGAGGGCTTCGATGCGCGCCTGAATACTCATTCTGTTCTCCCTTACAGAGATCGGGGGCTGGCTATTTGCAACGGTGCCGCCCGATCAAAGAATGTGCCGAAATTGTAGACTTGTGTCTGATGTCGTGTCACCAATGTTTTTTCGCAAGTCGGGATTTTTGTTGGCAATTGTCAGCATATGGTGCGTAACGCCCAATGTGATACAAGGCCAATATGCTGACTGATACGGATACACTTCTGCACCGGTTGCAGGAACTGCGCAGCGAGCATCGCGACCTTGATACCGTGATTGCCCGTCTTGCCGGCCACGTGATTATCGACCAGCTTCAGATTCAGCGACTCAAAAAGCGGAAGCTCCAACTCCGCGATCAGATTGCGAGGCTGGAGAGCCGCTTGATTCCGGACAGTATCGCATGAATTCGATTACACCGCGTATCGGCATCATCATGGGTAGCCCATCGGATTGGCCAACGATGCAACATGCGGCAGCCATTCTCGACGAGCTTGACGTTTCCTATGAATCCCGAATCGTTTCCGCCCACCGTACCCCTTTGCGCATGGTCGAATATGCCCAGTCGGCCGCGGGTCGCGGTCTCGCAGCGATCATTGCTGGTGCTGGCGGTGCTGCTCATTTGCCTGGCATGGTTGCTGCGCTTACGCCACTTCCTGTTCTCGGCGTTCCCGTTGAATCGACCGCCTTGCGTGGGGTCGACAGCCTGCATTCGATTGTTCAGATGCCAGGTGGAGTTCCTGTGGCCACTTTCGCAATCGGCAAGCCTGGCGCGATCAATGCTGGTCTATTTGCGGCAGCTATCCTGGCGCTATCGGATTCAGCTCTTGCGGCCAGGCTTAATGCTTGGCGTTCAAACCTGACTGCCCAAACAGCCCAAAACCCAGACGATACCAAAACGACATGACTGATTTCCCACTTCCGCCGAATGCCACGATTGGAATCGTCGGCGGTGGCCAGCTTGGTCGCATGAGTGCTATGGCGGCCGCTCGCTTGGGGTACCGCTGCCACGTTTACACCCCGGAACCAGATGCGCCTGCATCGCAGGTTGCCTTCCGAACGACGCTTGCCGACTATGACGACACTGCGGCGCTCGCCCGCTTTGCTGATTCTGTAGATGTCATAACTTTTGAATTTGAAAATGTCTCGTTCGAGGGCCTTGCACTTCTGGCAGAACATCGGCCGGTTCGTCCCGGTCCTGAAATCCTCCGGATAAGCCAGGATCGTGTAGCTGAGAAGCGCTTTCTGAATTCCGCCTGTATACGGACAACGCCGTGGGCTCAGGTTGAAACGTTAGCAGACTTGAGGTCCGCCATGAGCCGCATCGGCCTCCCTGCTGTTCTGAAGACGACTCGACTTGGTTATGACGGCAAGGGTCAAGCCCTGATTCGCGCGCCAAGTGAGGCGGAACTCGCATATTCGCTCCTGCATCCTAAACCTTTGATTCTGGAAGCTTTCGTGGATTTTTCTGCAGAATGTTCCACGATCGTGGCTCGGGGGAAGGACGGTCATGCTGTAGCGTTCGATACGGTGGAGAACCGTCACCGCAACCATATTCTTGATCTTACTTTAGCGCCCGCACCATTTGCGGCAGGAACTCGCGCCGAGGCGCAATCGATGGCGCTTCGTATTGCCGAGCATGAATCT
>JAJZCS010000098.1 GCA_021829055.1 Pseudomonadota bacterium | reverse complement strand
CTGCCTGTAGTGATCGATGATGCTGTATTGATTAAAGACAACCACATTGCAATCGCCGGAGGGGTCGGCGTGGCAGTGCGCCGTGCAAAGCAAGCCACTGGCCACCTGGTCAAAATCGAATGCGAAGTCGAGACACTGGAGCAACTCGACGAAGCGCTAGACGCAGGCGCTGACGCCCTCCTTCTAGACAACATGTCAATTCAGACGCTGCGCCAAGCAATGAAACTAATCAAGAACAGGGCGATTGCCGAAGCGTCAGGCCGCGTAACACCTCAGACGGCACCAGAAATTGCCGAGGCCGGCGTCGATCTGATCTCGGCAGGCTGGCTTACCCATAGCGCACCAGCGTTAGATATTGGCCTTGACTTCGTAGCGTAGTATCGCCCAGCCTCGCGAAAGCTGGGAAGATCCTGTTTATGCCAGTTCTGCAAGCAGCGAAAGCTGGCGCGCTTCGACGCCATGGCTGTCGGTGACGGGAATCGGATAGTCGCCACTGAAGCACGCGTCACAAAACGCTGGCTGTTCAGGATTCCGGCCTGATTTGCCAAGCGCACGATAGAGACCATCGATCGTGATAAAAGCAAGACTATCGACGCCGATCAACGTTGCCATTGCTTCAACGTCATTGTGCGCAGCAAGAAGCTTGCTTCGTTCCGGCGTGTCAATACCATAGAAGCAGGAATGCGTCGTGGGCGGAGAAGAAATCCGCATGTGCACCTCTCGCGCACCAGCAGCTCGGACCATCTCGACGATCTTGGAGGACGTGGTACCGCGCACAATCGAATCGTCAACCAGAATAACTCGTTTACCGGTAATAATCGCCCGGTTGGCCGAGTGTTTCAGGCGCACGCCGAGGTGCCGGATCTGGTCGGTCGGCTCGATAAATGTACGGCCCACGTAGTGATTTCGAACGATACCGAGCTCGAATGCAATGCCGGCAGCCTCCGCGTAGCCCATCGCCGCAGGAACACCAGAGTCGGGAACTGGCACAACAATATCAGCTTCCGCTGGCGATTCGCGTGCCAGCTCTTGGCCAATACGTTTACGAACAGCATAGACAGAGTTGCCCTCCATGACGGAGTCCGGGCGAGCGAAATAAATATATTCAAAAACACAAAATCGCGGCTCGTGGACGGCAAAAGGCTTGAAGCTATGGACGCCGCGATCATCAATGGCAATGATCTCACCAGGTTCAACATCACGGACAAATTCGGCACTGACCGTATCAAGCGCACAGGTTTCGGAAGCAAGCACCCAGCCTGGGTTGGTCCCGTCTGCACCCGACAGCCGCCCCAAAATGAGCGGACGGACGCCCAGCGGATCACGACACCCGATCAGCATCGTATCCGTCAAAGCAACCAACGAGTACGCACCCTCGACTTGTTTCAGTGCATCAATCAATCGGTCCAGGACCGTCGCATAGAGGCTGATCGCAATCAAATGCACGAACACCTCTGAATCCGTCGTGGACTGAAACAGGCAACCTCGCCGTGAAAGAGTGCGTTTTAGGCTATGCGCATTCGTAAGATTGCCATTATGCCCGACGGCAAAACCACCAAAGGCAAATTCAGCAAATAGTGGCTGAACGTTACGCAGCAGTGTGGCGCCTGTTGTGGAATAACGGTTATGGCCGATGGCGCGAGCGCCTTGCAGGTCCGCAATCACTTTCGCGTCGCTATAGTTGTCACCCACAAGACCCAAACCCTTGTGGGCATGAAACCGGACGCCGTCGTGGGTGACAATGCCCGTTGCCTCCTGACCTCGATGTTGCAACGCGTGAAGCCCCAGCGCGGCAATTGCTGCCGCATCCGCTACATTCCAGACTCCAAAAACGCCGCATTCCTCATGCAGCTTATCGTCGTCGAGACCGTTAATCACATTATCGCCTGTCATCGGTTTACCCTAACTGCCTGCCGGCATGTGACGTCTCTACCTTGCGGTGCCAACCCCCATAGCGTGCATGGCGGCCCTTCAAAGCCGCGCTCGATCTGGCCAAAAACCATGCCCTACGGACTCGAGGGCATTGACGATGGAGAAGCTGGCGACTTTGAGATCGTAGATGCCGAAGAACTTCCATTGTCCCTGGCCTTTGCGTTCACGGCACCCGGGGATATGGCCGCAGGACGGTAGGGCTTGGGCACCAGGCCAATTAACCACGCGGAACCAGACTCGACATACGGCAAGAATCTACCTTGTGTAACGGCCCGCGGCCATTCCGGAGGCTGCAAAAACATCGACAAGAAGATGAAAATCAGGCAGACAACAAAGCCACCCCGGATCAGCCCGAACAGAAGGCCGAGAGTTCGGTCCAAGCCGGAGAAGACGGACGCGTGTACCAACGACGCGATCCAGGCGGCGATGACAGAGAGCATGATAAGGACCACGATGAATACGACGCCAATCGCGATAGGCCGGCCAAGTTTCTGATCATGAATCAACCCGACGATTGTAGGCTCAACAGAAGGATAGAAAGCTGCTGCCGCGATAGCCGCTCCTATCCAAGCTGCTAATCCGAGGACTTCGCGCACAAAGCCACGTGCAAGAGCAAGTGCCCCCGAAATTGCAATAATCAGAAGCGTCGCCAGATCCGCCCAAGTCATCCCTACTCTTCCTTCCCCGCGTCGTAAGAGACCATAGCAACAATCAGGTCCTTGAGGTGGCCAAATTCGGCAAGTGTTATTCCTTCTGGTGGTGGCGGACCATTCCTGTTGGGGGCACCGCGCGGCACGCCCGCCGAGTGAAAACCAAGTTTAGCTGCCTCTTTTAGCCGCAATTCAGTCTGCGCAACCGGGCGGAGTTCGCCAGAAAGGCCAATTTCTCCAAAAAAGACCATGCCTGGATCAGTCGGAACGCCGCTGGATGCAGAGATCAATGCTGCAGCAATAGCCAGGTCCGCCGCCGGCTCGGCAATCCTCAGCCCCCCTGCTACATTAAGGTAGACGTCGTGTCCCCCAAGCTTTAGCCCGCAGCGCGCATCAAGGACAGCAAGCAACATGTTCAAGCGACCAGCATCCCAGCCGACTACTGAGCGGCGGCCCGAACCTGTGCCGGTGGCCGAAAGCAGTGCCTGAACTTCCATGAGCACCGGCCTTGACCCTTCAAGGCCAGCATAAACGGCGGAGCCCGCCACATTCCCATGCCGCTCCGCAAGGAATAAGGCTGATGGGTTTGCAATCTCAACGAGGCCTTCGCCAGTCATCGCAAAGACACCAATCTCGTCCGTGGCACCAAACCGGTTCTTAGCACCGCGAAGAATGCGGAACTGGTGGCCGCGATCGCCTTCGAAATGCAGCACGACGTCGACCATGTGCTCAAGAACGCGCGGGCCTGCAAGCATACCATCCTTCGTGACGTGCCCAACGAGCATGAGAGCGTAACCTCTTGATTTTGCCGATTGAATCAGCGCAAAGGCATTTGCCCGTACTTGCGTGACACTCCCGGGCGCCGATTCGACGGTGTCATCCCAGATGGTTTGGATGCTGTCGATAACGATCAATACAGCGTCACGTTCGCGCTCCAAAGCGGCCACAATCTCTGACAGTGCCGTCGCCGAAGCAAGCCCGACTGGCGCATCCGATAGTCCAAGTCGTTGAGCACGCAGGCGGATCTGAGAAACCGACTCTTCGCCCGAAATGTACAGGACACGGTTGCCCGTGCGAGCTAATTTTGCAGCCGCCTGGAGCAGCAGGGTTGATTTGCCAATGCCAGGATCGCCGCCAACCAAGATTGCGGATGCTGCCACGATACCGCCACCGAGCACGCGATCGAATTCGGCAATGCCTAACGACATCCGCGACGGCAGCTCAGCCACGCCGGAAAGACCAACAAAATCGAGCTCATATCCTCGTGAACGATGTCGGATTCGCGCAGGATCGAAGGCGGCGCTGTCGACGGCTAGTGTATTCCACCCACCGCAGCCGTCACAGCGACCCACCCATTTTGCCGAAACGGCACCGCACTCTGCACAGATGTAACGCTGGGCTTGACGAGCCATGCGTTAGCACGACGTCGTGGTCATGAGCGATGCCAACCATATTCACGCGCCAGAAATGCGTGCAGGGCCAGCACGGCATCGCTCCCGACCGTCAAAGGAGCCAAGTTCGTCACCGCGTCAGCACCAGCGACGAGGCGCACCGCACTCGCCGAAGCGGCATCTTCGACTGCCGGAATGATAATTGACCGCGCCCCAGCCGAACGCCATAGGGCGATCGCCGCAGGAGAGGAGAGACGCGGCAGAACCATCATGAAATCGATCCGGCTAGCCGCAACCACGCTGCGATATGCGGCATCGAGTGGCCGTGGAAGCGGGCGGGCCGACCTTTGGGCTGCAAGTTCGTCAAGCGTCGGAACATCCGTGAACCCGGAATCGCGAGCAGTCTTCTCCCCGGAGCCTGAGCCCGCCAACGTGCAAATGACGACTCCGCCGTCAGCCGAAAGCGGCGCGGCATCCGCAGCAACATCTTCGCCGGAGAATAGCGCGGCGTCAGCTTCACCTTGCGCAAATGCCGCAGTCACGGCCGCAGGATCATTGAGGCCAAAAATCGGCGCGACGGGGACGCCAAGTTTGGCTAATCCGAGCAACCCGGCCAGGTCCGGACTTTCCAGCGAAGCCGCAGCAAAGCGGAGAGGTGTTGAGGAAGATAACCGCGCGGTCCCGCCACGAACAACCAGCAATAACGAACCAAGCCCGGCAACGACGGGAATCCAGTCACCAGGCAAGAAATGCGCGCGCGGATCCCCTGTAAGAAAAGCGATCGCCGCCTCGCCCGGCAGCATAGCCGCAGTCATGCCATCAGGCACCACCAATGCCTGAAGTCGGTTTGCAGCAGTGACCCCGTCAAGACCTCCTGTCGGAGCAATCCGCACAGTGGAGTGGCCGCCTAAAAACGGGGGCAACCCTGCAGAAAAGACTCGCGACCACCGATCAATTCGACCACCAGGCGGGCCACCAGCAATAATCGTGTAATCCTGCACAGCTGATAGCGACGAACGGGCCATCTGGGCCATAGCGCGAGCCCCTGCTAACGGGAACGCACCAAGCGCCGCGAGAAGAGCCCGGCGCCGAATCATCTGGTGGTCCAGCAACTAAAACAACATCTAACTTCCAGACATCTTGGATTTTTCACGCGAAACCGTGTCTTGTTCTGAAGAAGACCAGGTAGCGGGGGGCGCCACACCATGATCGTTGATGCTGCTTGATACCTATGAATCGTATGCAACCAGCGCCTCGAACGGCACATCAAGACGCCTCCTCCCTTCCAAGAATGTGAGTTCTATCAACGCGACCGCAGCCGATACATTTGCGCCTACTTCGCGCAACAATGCGATGCCGGCCGCCATCGTACCGCCGGTGGCCAACAGGTCGTCAATAAGCACTACTCGCTGCCCGGGCCGCACCGCATCTGCCTGCACTTCGATGCGATCTGTCCCGTACTCGAGCTTGTAATCATATCCGACCGTGGCACCAGGAAGCTTACCGCACTTTCGCAACATGATGAAGCCGCAACCAAGTTTCAGGGCGAGCGGTGCCGCGAGGAGGAAACCACGCGATTCGACGCCCGCTAAAAGGTCGGGGTGATAGGCACGAACCCGGCTGGCAAGGCGCCCGACAGTAACCTGCCACGCATCAGCATTATTCAGGAGCGTGGAAATATCGTAGAAAAAGATGCCGGGCTTCGGAAAATCCGGTATGCCCCGAATGTGGTCCTTGAGATCCATTGGATCCGTATAGCGGAGCGGCCAAACGGCGCAAGGCGAGCACCTGGAACGACATAATAAGAGGCCGGAACGCTCTGGCTGACTGACCACCCCCGAAATCGACCATTGGCGGCATGAATGCGCCTGCTGTACGGTGGTCGGGCACCTGTCAACCTACGCCCCAACAAAGCGCCCCGAAAAGCAAACCGCAAGACGCGAGAAATTGATCGTCATGAAATTTCCGGCACCTCGTTCTGCTTAAAAGGAGAGAGTAAGCTAGAATGGCATGGAATCGGACAAATCAGGCTCGACGCTTGTTGGCGATTCCGTTAATACAATATGTAGAGGATAAAATGGCTTTAGAGCGTCGCAACATACTACTTCTTGGGGTCGGACTTGCTGCTGCGAGCGTGACATCCGCTTTTGCGGGCGTAACGGCGAGCCATCGGAATAATCTGTTTGGTATCCGAAGCCTTGGCAACCCAAAGGCGGGAAAGAAGATTATCGAATATTTTTCACTTGGTTGCCCGCATTGCGCGGAGTTCGCGACTCACACCCTGAAGCCGAAGATTGTCCCGTCTTTGATCGACACAGGCAAATTGTACTATGTGTTCCGTGATTTTCCGCTCGATGGGGTCTCGCTAATGGCCGCACAGGTGGCACGCGCTCTTCCTGCCCATGATTATTTTCCGTTTATTGAGATTTTGTTTTCGCACCAACTCGAATGGGCCTATGCGCCAAAGCTTAAGACCAAGAGGGACTACGAAAACGCACTTTTTAAATATGCGGCCCTGGCAGGCATGAGCCGCAATCGCTTCGACGCGGCGATCGCCGACAAAAAACTCTCGAACTTCATTCTTGCAGAACGCAGGAAGGCTGAACAAAAATATCACGTCGACGCCACACCCACATTCATCTTTGACGACAAGAAGTATCCGGGAGCAATGGACTTCAAGCAATTCTCGGCGATGATCGGGGAGGGATAGGAACCGTTGGCTGCACGCCTCGCCCAGCTTCGGATTGCCGGATTTAAGAGTTTTGCCGACCCTGTGACGTTGGATATTCTGCCGGGGCTGACCGGCGTGATCGGCCCGAATGGTTGCGGAAAATCGAACATTGTTGAGGCGTTGCGCTGGGTGATGGGCGAAAGCAGCGCAAAATCATTGCGCGGCAGTGAGATGGACGACGTTATCTTCGCGGGCACCACGAGTCGCGGATCGCGCAATATCGCCGAGGTGACGCTGCTCATCGCCGATGCAACCGGGGTTGCGCCGACCCCATTCCAGAACGAGAGCGAAATTGCCATCTCGCGGCAACTGGAGCGCCGTTCGGGCAGCACGTACCGGGTGAATGGCCGGGAGCTGCGGGCACGTGACGTGGCGACACTGTTCGCAGACCTCGGCTCCGGCGCGCGAAGTGCCGGGATCATAAGTCAAAGCCGTGTAGCCGCATTAGTGGAAGCAAAGCCGTCCGAACTTTGTCTTCTG
>JAJZCS010000097.1 GCA_021829055.1 Pseudomonadota bacterium | reverse complement strand
AGCACCCTCGCCAGCCGGAAATAGACCGTTTGTGTTTCGGCTCTGGCCATCCTGTCTACGCGTAATTCGAACCGGCGAAGACGTGCGCGTTTCGACGCCGGTCAGGACCGCATCTTCCCGGTCAAAACCGGGAATCGTACGGCCAAAAACGGGTAAAGCCTCGCGAATTGCTTCCGTCGCGTAGGTGGGTAAGCAGCCCACCAAATTTGTTAGCGTTACTCCCGGCTTGTACGAGGGCAATACAGCGCCGAAACTGACGGATGGGCGGTCGGCACAGAAATCTCCCAGCAGTTGGGCAGGCGCGTAATAAGTTGACCCTCCCGCAACGTAAGCACGGGTCTCAAGTTCGCACTGAAACAACATCCCTGCCAAGACATCGCCCTGATAATCAGCCGGCGTCACACCGACGACCAAGGCGGCGTTGGCGTTGCGTTCATTGCGTGAGTACTGACTCATTCCATTCGTTACGACATGCCCGGCTTCCGACGTCGCGGCAACCACAGTGCCGCCAGGACACATGCAGAAACTGTAAACCGTACGACCATTAGACGCATGATGAACCAGTTTGTAATCAGCAGCTCCAAGCATCGGGTTGCCGGCAAATTCACCGTAGCGGGCCCGATCGATCATTGATTGCGGGTGCTCTACACGCACGCCGATCGAAAACGGCTTAGGCTGGAGATATACTCCCCGGTTCCGGAGCATCACGAAAGTATCGCGAGCTGAATGGCCGATGGCCAGAACCACGTGGTCAGCCACAATCGTCTGGCCATCTTCTAAAACGACCCCTCGCAACTGGCGCACGCCCGAAGATTCGTGGATGACCAGATCAGTCATCTTCGAACCGAATCGGTATTCCCCTCCCATGCGCTCGATCGTCGCGCGAATCGTTTCTACCATCCCGACGAGGCGAAAAGTCCCGATATGCGGACGAGCCACATAGAGGATTTCTGGCGGTGCGCCAGCGGCAACAAATTCGGTCAAAACCTTCCGGCCAAGATGATTGGGGTCGCTAATCTGGCTGTACAGTTTTCCGTCCGAAAATGTCCCTGCACCACCTTCACCAAACTGCACGTTTGACTCCGGCGTCAGGACCCCACGCCGCCATAGGGCCCACGCATCCTTGGTCCTTTCTCGCACCAACTTGCCACGTTCAAGGATGATAGGGCGCAGACCTGCTTCCGCGAGGATCAGTGCCGCAAAGATACCGCACGGCCCCGTACCAATGACGACTGGCCGAGCCATGGCTTCTCGTACCCGCACTGGTTTGTAGGTCATGTCGGGGGCTTTACAAAGCTTTGACCGTTGGTCGGCACGTTCCAATAGCGCGGCCTCATCAGCAACATCCGCGTCGATCGTGTAGGTTAATCGGATGGCTGATTTTCGGCGCGCGTCGACTGCCCGGCGAAAAACAGTGACCCCTCGCAAGGCCTCTTCTGTGATACCCAAACGCACAAGTACCGCGCGCCGAAGATCCGCATCATCGTGACCAACGGGGAGAACAATTTGGGTGAGACGGAGCATGATGCCCGCTCTTACCGCGACTTCGCCTGCCTTGCCATGCTCCCGCCCTTTGGTCAAAAGCGACGCATGGAACCTCCACTGTTGATGCTTCAGGATATCTGCCTTTCTTTCGGTGCCTCGCCCGTGCTGAATGGTGCCGAAATCGGCGTGGGCCCACGAGAACGCATTTGTCTTGTGGGGACTAACGGCTCAGGAAAGTCTACACTCCTAAAAATCGCTGCCGGAATCATTGCGCCAGACCGGGGTACCCGCGTTCTTCAGCCAACCGCCACCTTACGTTACCTCCCGCAGGAGCCGGATTTGTCCGGCTTTCAAACAGTGCTCGGTTACGTGGTGGACGGGCTGGACACCGAAACCGATGTCTACCGTGCACGGAGCTTCCTGGATCAACTCGGCTTGGCCGAAACAAACTCGACGGATCATCTATCGGGTGGCGAATTGCGCCGCGCTGCGCTGGCCCGGATCCTGGCAGCTGCACCCGACGTTTTGCTGTTGGACGAACCGACTAATCACCTCGATGTAGCAACTATCGAGTGGCTGGAGAACGAGCTTGACCATTCGCACGCGGGAATCGTCGTGATTAGTCATGATCGACGCTTCCTTGAACGCGTCGCACGACGCATCGTCTGGCTCGACAACGGTCGAACAAGCCGACTCGATCGCAGCTTCTCTCATTTTGAAGCGTGGCGCGATGAGGTTTTTGAACAGGATGCGCGGAACGCACACAAACTTTCCCGCCTTGTTTCTCGCGAGGAAGACTGGCTGCGTTATGGCATAAGCGCACGCCGAAAACGCAATGTCAGGCGTATTGCGGAGCTATCTGCCTTGCGGCAACGAGAACACGATAAAGCCAGAGAACCAAGGGAGATGCAGATTGTTCAAGGCACGGCTCCGTTGTCAGGAAGAATTGTTATTGATGCCAATGCCATCACCACGCGATTTTTTCAAAAGACTATTGTCCACAATCTCTCACTGCGCGTAGTTCGTGGCGATCGGCTCGGAATTGTCGGAGAGAATGGCATTGGCAAAACAACGCTCTTAAAAATATTAACATGTCAAGAGGCGCCCGATTGTGGCAATGTGGTTCAAGGCGCCAATGTCATCGTCGCAACCCTCGATCAGCAAAGAGCGGCGCTTGATCCTACACAGACGTTAGCTGAGACACTTACTGGCGGCAACACGGACACGGTGAATGTTAACGGTGATGTCCGCCATGTCACCAGCTACATGAAGGATTTCTTGTTCCGACCAGAGCAGGCGCGAAACCCCGTCGGCCTGCTTTCAGGTGGCGAACGCGGACGCCTCCTGCTTGCCGCGGCATTGGCACGGCCATCAAACCTGCTTGTTCTGGACGAACCCACAAACGATCTTGATTTCGAGACACTCGACGTGCTGCAGGATATTTTGAGCGGCTACGCCGGCACTATCCTCGTTATCAGTCACGATCGAGATTTTCTCGATCGCATCACGACGTCAACTCTTGCTGCAGAAGGCAACGGAATCTGGATCAGATATGCCGGCAGCTACAGCGACATGGTGTCACAACGTCGATCAACAGAAACGCCTGTAATACCGATACGTCGCATAAATGAGCCTCCCAAAAAACCCGCTTCAAAATCCAAATTAACAAATTTTTCTTTTAAAGACCGGCATCGATTGCAGCACCTAACGTCAGAAATCGCGTCAATCCAGATTGAAGTCGAGAAGCTTGCGGCCACGCTTTCCGATAGCACTCTGTTCTCCATGGATCCGGGACGGTTTAACGAAGCCACGGTGGCCCTCGCTAATTTGCAGGATCATCTGGACAGTCTAGAAACAAGTTGGCTCGAACTAGAGCTTCGCCGCGGGTCGGAAAGACAGTCCTCTTCTTAAATGATCGGGGGGCAGCGCAACAACATGCCACATTCTCACTCCTTACACGTCTTTCTCGGGTGTCGTCCGATTGGCGATGTCATGAATAGATTCTTTCAGGAACGGAGTTGATTTCAGGATGTTAAGATGCAACCGTTTTGCGCATGCTTTTGCGGCGCCGTCACGCTGCATTCAACAGCCCGCCACGCAACACCACTCGACGGTCCATTTGCGCTGCGATCTCCGGATTGTGGGTCGCAATTAACGCCGCAAGTTTCTGCGCGCGCACAACACGCAATAATTCCTCAAACACCCTCTGTGCAGTTGCAACATCAAGATTGCCTGTCGGTTCATCTGCAAGCAGCAGCTTTGGAGAGTTGGCCAAAGCGCGGGCGATTGCGACGCGCTGGCGTTCCCCACCCGACAGCTTTCCAGGAAGATGCTGGATTCGATGGCCCAGCCCGAATGCTTCCAGCAATTGTACTGCGCGGGCTTCAGCCTTCGCCTGCGGCACCATGGCGATCATCTGTGGCATAACCACATTTTCCAGAGCAGTAAACTCCATTAACAGATGATGAGATTGATAGACGAAGCCGATCATGTCGCGCCGCAGGCTGGTCCTCTCGGCGTCCGATAACCTTCGCGTTGACTGACCATTGACAAAGACATCACCACGTTCGGCATTGTCGAGCAGCCCGGCGACGTGCAGTAGCGTCGACTTGCCAGCGCCAGATGGCGCAATCAACGCGACAATTTCACCCTCAACCAGACTGAGATTCACCCCCCGCAGGACGTGCAATGCCGCATCCCCAGCGCCGTAGGTCTTGGCAAGCGCATCAAGACGAAGGATCTCACTCATGGCGCAACACCTCGACAGGATCGGTCCGGGCAGCGCGCCAACTGGGATAGAGCGTTGCGAGAAACGACAGCAGGATCGCAATCGACACGACTTCAATTACTTCCGACCATTCGAGTTTAGCTGGCAGGGACTCAAGATAGTAAACTGTCGGATTGAATAATTGGAGGTGAAATGCATGCTGGATCGCCTGGCGAATCTGCTCGATGTACGCGCAGAAGACGACCCCCAGCACAAAGCCTGTCGCGGTCCCTAACAGGCCCACGGAAGCGCCCACCATGAAGAAGATCCGCATGACGGCCCCGGAGGATGCGCCCATGGTTCGAAGAATCGCTATATCGCCAGCTTTGTCTTTTACCATCATAATCATGGAGGAAATTACATTGAACGCTGCAACAACAATAATTAGCGTAAGGATGAGAAACATTACGTTGCGTTCGACGGTTACGGCCGTGAAGAAGGCATTATTGCTATCCCGCCAATCGACGATATTTACCGGTATGCCGGGAATGGCGGACGGTATCGCCCTCTTTATTTTGGTGTCATGGTCAGGATCTTTCAAGAAGAGCTGGATCTGGGTCGCCTCATCGTGAGGAATACGGAAGAGGGTCTGGGCCGCACGCAATGGAAGGAACATGAACGACGAGTCATACTGTTCCATTCCTGTTCTGAAAATCGCTCCAACCGTGAAGCTCTGAATGCGGGGAATCGTTCCTATGATCGTCACGTTACCTTGTGGCAGGATCAGCGTTATCCGATCTCCGACAGAGATTGAGAGCTGTGCCGCTATGCCGGAGCCAATAGCAACGGTGCCTCCCTTAAACGAATTCAGCGAGCCTGCAATGATATGGTTAGAGACCGTGTCCAATGCCTTGAAGCCAGAGCTCCGAATGCCGCGTGCCACTCCTCCGATCGCTCCACCATGAGGACCGGTAAGAAGCACTTCTCCCTGGACGATTGGTACGGCCGCAACAACACCAGGAATATTAGCTAAACGCCGAGATGTTGCCTCATACCGTGGAATCGGATGGCCCGCGCCATAGACACCGATGTCACCGTTGAGACCGAGGATCTGTGTTAACAGTTCCTGTCGGAATCCGTTCATCACGCTCATCACGATAATCAGCGTTGCAACACCCAGCGCAATTCCAATCAGCGAAAATATAGCGATGATAGATACAAAACGCTCACCCTTCCGCGCACGCAAGTACCGATAGGCCACCCGACGTTCGAATGCAGAGAACATCAGGCCATAACTTTCGTTAGCGCATCTTCGAGCAAAAGCTCCAAGCGTTCGCCGCTGTGCCGCTCCTTAAGCTCAAGCCGCCCGCTCGCAGCCCCACGTGGGCCGACAATAAGCTGCCAGGGGTGGCCCATAAGATCGGCGTCGGCGAATTTCATGCCGGCGCGCTCATGACGATCATCATACAGCGCCGAATCACGGATCTTGGAATACGCCAGTTCGCACAGCGCGTCAGTTGCAGTATCCCCCTGGCGCAAATTGATGATTGCCACGCGGAATGGCGCAACAGCTGCTGGCCAGATGATGCCAGCGCTGTCATGGTTCGCTTCAATGATTGCACCGGCAAGGCGAGAAACACCAATTCCATAGCTGCCCATCTCTGGATGAGTTCGTGCCCCATCCGGCCCGACGACGCTGAATCCCATCGCTTTGGTATATTTCGTGCCGAAATAGAAAATCTGACCGACCTCGATACCTCGCCCTTCGCGTCGCCGCTGCTCGGGAACCGCCTTCCAGGCCTCGGTGTCGTGCTTTTCGTCAGTGGCCGCATAGAGCGTCGTCATGTGAGCAAAAAACGCGTCGAGTCCCGCCAAATCGTCGTACGAGACTTGTTCTCCTCGAAGATCGACCGTCTCGAATGCAGCATCATAGAAGACGGCACTTTCGCCGGTTGATGCTAGAATATGAAACTCGTGAGACAAATCGCCCCCAATCGGCCCCGTATCCGCTCGCATCGGAATCGCCCGGACGCCGAGGCGTCGGAATGTGCGCATGTATGCCAGCATCATTCGTCGGTAACTGGTGACTGCGCCCTCGTAGCTGAAATCAAAGCTGTAGCCGTCCTTCATCAAGAACTCACGACCACGCAAAACACCGAAACGGGGCCTCATTTCATCTCGAAACTTCCATTGAATATGATAGAGCACCTGCGGCAGATCGCGATAGGATTGCACGTTCTCCCGCATGATCGCTGTTACCATTTCCTCGTTGGTTGGCCCGTAGAGAAGCTCACGGTCGTGTCGGTCAGCGATACGTAGCATTTCCGGTCCGTAGGCATCATAACGTCGGCTCTCGCGCCAGAGTTCGGCCGACTGAATCGTCGGCATCAGCATCTCTTGCGCTCCCGCGCGGTCCTGTTCCTCGCGGACGATCTGGGTAATGTTACGAAGGACGCGCTGTCCCGCCGGCAGCCAAGCATAAATTCCCGCGGCCTGCTGCCGTATGAGCCCTGCACGAAGCATCAGTCGGTGTGAGGCAATCTGAGCCTCGGCCGGGTTTTCCTTGAGCGTGGGGATCAGGGATCTGGACAGCCGCATGGATGTTCCTGTGGTGAAGGTCTTTGAAACTGTTCCCCTCCTACAGGTGGAAACAGCGTCCCGCCAGAGCCGAACCCTTGGTACCTTGGAGAAATCTGTCCAATCTGCAACAGAAGCATCGCGGCGGCACCGATGTTCGTCGTGTGTTCCGGAGTGAAGCGATCCGGCGCGTGCAGACAATCTTGTTGCAGCGATCGTGCGGATACGGCCAAGGACAGTCTCCGATTGATCCGTGACATTGCGAGCACCTGACCGACCAGGCAAGAAAGCGCCAGCTTGCGCAAGCTGGCCCAAATCGCTGAGGCCGCCAGTCAAGCGATGCACTCGATCCATCTGTTAACGAAAATTACCCGCTGGCCAAAGGCCAGCGGGCCAAGTTTAGGGAGGAAACGCCAGTCACACGGCGGAATGAAGAACACCTTCATCCGAACGGCAGAATGCCATTGCATCCTTCATCAAGAACTCACGA